>PAHB01000109.1 GCA_002704665.1 Pseudomonadota bacterium | reverse complement strand
TTAACGACATGGTGACCGCCAATCCATCCATACCGTCCATAAAATTAAACAAGTTAATATGCCAAAGTATGTATAAAGTAACGATAAATAATAGCCAAGTTTGTAGTGGAAAGTCTAAAATAAACAAAAATATTCCGACCACCAGGAGCTGGAAAACAAAACGAACTATTATTTTCAGATTGAAAAGGTCATCCATCAAAGACAGTCCACCAATAAATATTCCAAGCACTAATATGTATTGTTCATCGCCCGAAATGAATAAACAAGTCAGAAAAAATCCACTCAGGATTGAAATACCCCCCGTCCTAGGTATTGGAAAGATGTGCATTGAACGCTGATTAGGGTGGTCTAAGCCGAATTTACTAAATAGCGGGTGAAGAAGTATTCCCAGCACTAACGCAGAAACTAAGAAACTAATTACCGGGAGAATTATCATTGTCGTGTCAAATACCATTTTGCTGTTTCAGCAAGACCCTCATTAAGTGTAAATGGGGGATCCCAAGAAAAATGTGATCTGAATGTCGAGTCACTAATTACTAGTGAAGACGTTAGCTTCGAGCCTCCTGGCAACCATGACAAAAAACTTTTCGGCACCGAAAATAACCTTACTTTCCTATTAAGGCTTTCACCTAAAAAATGGCAGATTGCAGGAATGCTTTGAGCGTCCCCATCGCAAAGCAAATATGCCCCACTTTCAGGATTATCTTTGATCAAGTAGCAATGGATAGCGTCTGCCAAGTTGCCAACAAATAGCAATGATCTATAACTTTGGACTGAACGTAAGGGGAGTGGAAGACCCGTGTTGATGATTTTTAATAAAGATAAAAAGTTGGCTTTCACCAAAGGTCCATAAACCAACGGAGCACGAACAAACAAGAAAGATGTCTTTTTATCGAATAGATCTCGGAGAGCCTCCTCAGCCTCCCATTTGAGATTACCATAAACCGTGGTTGGAGTGGGAACAGACGTGTCAGAAAGAAAACTATCGCCAGAGTCTTCACCCAACACTTTCACCGAACTCAAAAAGACAAACTTTGATATACCGTTTTTTTTTGCTTGCGAAGCTAAATTTAAAGTTTGCGTAACATTTATCTTACGAGCATCGAGAGGATCTAGATTTTTATCTGGAATGTGGGCGAGACCGGCGAGATGAATTACGGCATCAACCGCTTGAAAAAGATGCTGACTTGCTTCCATCTTCTCGAAATCTAGTGTACAGAATCTTTTAACATCACAAGGATTTTCCTTATGGCGCACCACTCGCAGAATTTCATGACCTTGATTTTCCAGATAATTAGATATGTAGGTGCCAATGAAACCGTTGGAACCTGTGATCATAATTTTCATTTTTTTAACGAAGTCATAAATTGTATTTGCCTATTTTACAAAAGATAACAAATTTTCAGCTTCACATGTATGTTAGCCCATATATAATGTATTAATAACATAAAATTTCAAACAAATTTATCACATGAAAAAATATACTTAGTGAGTCATTTTTTAGTAGTCAAAACGTCATCGTTAGGTGACATTATTCACAACTTTCCGGCCATCACGGACCTTAGGGAAAATTTTCCCCAAGCGAACATAGACTGGGTCGTCGAAGAAAATTACTCAGTACTACCTAGTTTGCACCCCAATGTTAGTCAGACTATTTCCGTGTCACTTAGAAGATGGCGCCGAGAATTTCGACTTCCTGAAACTTATCGGGAAATATCGACTTTCCTATCAGCCCTAAGAAGAAAAAAATACGATGCCATTATCGACACGCAGGGACTATTCAAAAGTGCACTGATCAGTAGAATTGCTCGAGGACCCTCTTTTGGATTAGATAGAAGTAGTGCTCGTGAGCCGGTCGCCTATTTTTACAACAAGAGGCTTAAGGTAGATAAAAAAAATCATGCTGTAGACCGTAATCGAAGTTTGACGGCACTATCGATGGGGTATCAAATCAAAAAAAAAGCTAGATTTGGTTTAACTTTATCCAAAGTAAATTTAGCACCTGTCCTGGATATTTCGAAGCCTTATGCGATTCTATTACCATTTTCGAGTAGAAAGGATAAATCATGGTCATTCCAAGATTGGATATCAACTGGAAACTTACTTACTGCATTAGGATTAAGGTGTGTTCTACTAGTTGGTAACGACTCCGATTATTCAACAGCAAACCAGTTGGTCGGAAAAATTCAAAATAGTATCGTTTATCCAATATCCCCCTTGGATATTGTCAGCTCGGTTTTGTTACACGCAACGCTAGTGCTTGGAGTTGATACTGGACTTACTCATCTTGCTGCAGCCCTTAAAAGGCCAACTATAGGCATTTTTTTGGCCACTGACCCGCAAAAAACCGGACTGTATGGCTCTGAAAATATTGTTAATTTGGGGGGAGTCGACGAAACAGTGGCATTACACGATATCTCAAAATCACTAGGCAAACTTGTACCTGAGTTCACATGATATATACCGTCGCGGCTTTTCTCTCTCTCCCCTTTGTCATTTTGAGATTAATATTAAAGGGTTTTAAAGAACCGGAATATCATAAAAACATTTTGGAGAGATTTGGTGTATACACAAATTCTGTAGATCGCCGTGATATTCTTTGGATCCACGCTGTATCAGTCGGTGAAGTATACGCCTCACAGCCGCTTTACAAAAAAATTCGGCAACTCCACCCTAATAAAGGTATTGTTTTTACCACCACAACACCCTCAGGGCGAAAAATAGCTCAAAGCATTTTTCGAGAAAAAACTCAAGTGATTTACCTACCACTCGATATTCCACCTTCCATAAAAAAATTCTTAAAAACATACAAGCCTAAAATGGGGATACTTATTGAAACCGAGATATGGCCAAATTTAACTAAATTATGCAAAAATAATGGCATTCCGCTTAATTTGATAAATGCGCGATTATCGAAAATATCAGCAAGAAAATACACCAAACTCTTCGCACTTAGCAGAAATACTATAAACCAACTTAGTTTAATAGCAGCGCAAACAAAAGAGGATGCTCGGCGATTTAATTTTTTTGTAGATAAGAATATATTTATCACGGGGAGTATGAAGTTTGACCGAGAAGTTCCGAAAATACAAAAAGAAGTTGGAAAGGTCATGCGAATTAAGTACGACGCATTACGTCCAATATTTCTCGCGGCAAGTACAAGGCCAGGGGAAGAGGAAATTATTATTCAAGCAATCCAACAAATAAAAAATATTCCCAATCTTTTAACTGTAATCGTTCCTCGCCATCCAAACAGGTCTGATAAAATTGCACGTTTAGCAAAATCTGCTTCAATGCCTTTCCAAAAATTATCCCACACCACCAAAGTAAAAAGCTCTACAAAAATAGTCTTGGGAGATGAGCTTGGAAAATTATTTGCATTCTATTACTCATGCGATGTAGCCTTTGTGGGGGGAAGCCTGCTTCCTTTTGGAGGGCAAAATTTTCTTGAAGCTCATTCTGTTGGAAAGCCAGTTATTATTGGTCCACATGTTTTTAATTTTAAAAAAATAGCTCGAGAAGCCCTAAAAGCCGGCGCCGTACGACAAGTCAAGGACTATAAGCAACTTGCAATCGAAGTAGAATCTTTAATTACCGACCCTAACACAAGGAAAAACGTAGCGACTGCTGGGATAAATTTTCTAAAAAATAAACAGGGTGCAACTTTGAAAACGATTAAACTTCTCGGCTTGTAGGCAAATTAATGCGTATCACCATAGGTAGCATTATCACACATAACCGCACTAACCAATTTGTCTCTCGTTCCTATTGGTATGTCTTTAAATATTTGGCAAGCAAAACTTAAACCGATTTTACAAGCACCTTTTCTAGCCGTTGGTAAAGTAGAGTCATAAAATCCGCCGCCGTAGCCTATCCTCTCTCCATGCGGAGAAAAAACTACGCCCGGGACAATTATGACGTCAGCTGTACTGAGAGAGACCAAATTACACCTCTCCCTAACCGGTTGGCGGATCCCCCATTTGCCTTCAACCGTATCTGCAAAGTAATCAACCACCTCGTAAAATGATAAGACCTTCATATTGTTTTCTACCAACGGCAAAAGTAGAGACTTGCCCTTATTCAAAATTTTTGCGATGAGAAAAGAAGTATCTACCTCCGAGCCAATGGGGCTGTAAGCTGCGACACAATTAGCTGAGTCAAAAAAGCGACTCCTGATTATTCTAGACGCTATTTTATTACTTAGTTTAGTACGTTTGTTATTCGGCAAAGCATCTCTGATGCTCTTTACTTTTTTTCTTAATATTTGTTTTCGATAATTTATCAAATCCACGGCATGCCAAGATGGTTTCAATACCTAATTTTTTGATACTAAAATATAAACTCAGGCTTTGCATCCGCCTCAGCAAGGGGCGAGATGCAGGTTTCAAAAATTTTAGCCTCGTCAAATAATGAATTTTTCAGGCGTGAAATTAATATCGCACTCATTATGGGATGTCTGCCAAAAACCCCGATCATTCTCCCACTTTTTGCGAGTTTATTTTTCATAAAATCGGGTATGGCCGGTAGGGACCCTGTAAGAACAATAGCGTCATAATCTTGACCTGAAACTTCTTGCAGGCCATCGCCAAGTTCAAGCCTAACGTTACCTTGAGTATGTTTATCCATTATAATAGAAGCAGTCTTGTGTAATTCCGGATTGATCTCGAAACTTACGACATCTCCGCCTAAATAACTAAGAATTGTTGTCAAGTATCCGGTTCCAGTCCCAATTTCCAGAATTCTATCTGAACTATTAATCTCTATTTCCTGAATCAATCTGCCCGCCAGTTTAGGGGTAAGCATCGTTTGATTAAAACCTATTGGAATTTCAACATCAGCATAAGATAGTTCTTTAAACTTTGGCGGAACAAAATCTTGGCGATCTAGAAGCAAAAACGTATCTAGAACTCTTTGGTCAATTATGTCCCACGTTCTTAATTGACTGTCGATCATATTTTGCTTAGCCCGGCTAAAATCCATTTTTCTTTTCTTCTCTGTCTTATGAAAATATGACAATTATCACATAACTGTTTTATTATTTGGTTGAGTTTACAACATTTTGATAAAACTTTTAGTTGACTAAAGCAGATAAAGGTATTCCTATAGCAATTTAGGATAGTATGGTAGCCTAATCAATTAATGCCACACAGAGAAATAAGGTCACTCAACATGAATGCTAATGCAGAATTTCTTACTAAATCCGCCAAGATTATCGAGCCAACTGACGGGGAAACTTCTAAATCTAGGAAGATTTATGTGCAAGGAACCAGAAGTGACTTGCTAGTTCCAATGCGAAAAATTAACCTTACAGACTCAGTTTCAGATCGAGGCACGGAAAGTAACGGGAGTTTTTTTACTTATGATACCTCCGGGCCCTACACCGACCCGACTAAAAAGTCAGACATTAAAAAAGGCCTGAAGAGTCTGCGGCGCATCTGGATTGAAGAAAGAGGAGATACCGAAAAGTTACAAAGCGTAACCTCGCAGTTTAGCCAAAAACAACGCGCGAAAAATATACCTAACGAAATTCGCTTTCCTGAGCGAACCCAACCTCGGAGAGCAATTGGTGGAAACAATGTAACCCAAATGCATTACGCCCGGAAGGGAATAATTACGCCAGAGATGGAATTCATCGCGATTAGGGAAAATGTTCTAAGGCAATATTATTTGGAAAATTTGTCGGATGAAGATAAGAAAAAGATAGGAAAAATTCATAATGGCCAAAGCTTCGGAGCTACAATACCTAATGAAATTACGCCGGAATTCGTTCGTAAAGAAGTGGCGGAGGGAAGAGCAATCATTCCTGCTAACATAAATCACCCTGAATCAGAACCTATGATTATCGGCAGAAACTTCCTAGTTAAGATAAATGCAAATATTGGCAACTCTGCCATCACTTCGAGCATCCAAGAAGAAGTTGACAAAATGACGTGGGCAATAAAGTGGGGAGCAGATACCGTAATGGATCTTTCCACAGGTAAATACATTCACGAAACTAGAGAATGGATCATCAGAAATTCACCCGTACCAATCGGAACTGTACCAATCTACCAAGCCTTAGAAAAAGTAGATGGTAAAGCTGAGGAGCTGTCTTGGAGTTTGTTTCGCGACACCCTTATTGAGCAGGCAGAGCAAGGAGTAGATTATTTTACGATCCATGCCGGGGTAAAACTTGAGTATGTGCCGCTTACAGCTGAGAGGCTTACTGGAATAGTATCTCGAGGAGGCTCGATCTTAGCGAAATGGTGTTTAGCTCACCACAAAGAAAATTTTCTTTATACACATTTCGAAGATATCTGTGAAATTATGAAGGCTTACGACGTCTCTTTTAGCCTTGGAGATGGGCTTCGCCCGGGTTCGAATGCTGATGCCAATGATGCCGCACAGTTATCCGAGCTTCGAACACTCGGCGAATTAACTAGCTTAGCGTGGAAGCAAGATGTCCAAGTTATGATCGAGGGACCAGGGCATGTTCCAATGCACATGATAAAAGAAAATATGGACATCCAACTTAATGAATGCCATGGAGCTCCTTTTTATACCCTGGGACCGCTCGTAACAGATATTGCTCCTGGATATGATCATATTACTTCGGCCATGGGTGCGGCGATGATAGGGTGGTACGGGACCGCCATGCTCTGCTATGTGACGCCCAAAGAACACCTTGGACTTCCAGACAAAGATGGCGTTAAGGAAGGTATAATTACTTACAAAATCGCCGCGCATTCTGCAGATCTCGCTAAAGGACACCCGAGTGCGCAGCTTCGAGATAACGCTCTTTCAAAAGCACGGTTTGATTTTAGGTGGGAAGACCAGTTTGATTTGGGTGTTGACCCTGAAAGAGCTAGAGAGTTTCACGACGCGACGTTACCACAAGAAGGAGCTAAAGTGGCTCATTTTTGCTCCATGTGTGGCCCTCATTTTTGCTCAATGAAAATAACTCAAGATGTAAGAGACTACGCCAAAAAAAAAGGAATTACTGAAGCTAGTGCTATACAAAAAGGCATGACCGACAAAGCGGAGGAGTTTCTAGCAAAAGGCTCGACCATCTATGTGAAAGACTCTACCCATAATTAATGCACTGTAATTCAACGCTTTAATATATTTACAGTTATGAATTATCTAGAAGCTTTTATATTAGGTGTCGTTGAAGGACTCACTGAATTTATACCAGTCTCTAGCACAGGGCATCTTATAGTTGCAGTAAGCTTACTTGGATTCTCGGATGAACAATGGAAAGTTTTCACTATATTTATCCAATTAGGTGCGATTTCATCAATTTTCTTTGCCTTTAGAGATAAGCTGTTCAGCGTATTGATAGGATTGGGACGCAAACCAAGTTCGAATCAATTTTGCATAAATATAATTGTCGCGTTCCTGCCGTCTGCATTTTTTGGTGTTCTTTTTTATCGAATTATAAAGGATGTTCTTTTTTCGCCAATAACGGTAGCCACTGCTCTTGTTTTGGGAGGAATAATAATTATATGGTTCGAAAAAAAAAAATTTACACCCAAAACTTTAGCAATCGAAAATATGACGATTGTCGATTCTTTAAAAGTAGGTTGCGCGCAGTGTATTGCAATGTGTCCAGGTGTATCAAGATCTGGAGCCACAATAATCGGAGGAATGTTTTTCGGTTTATCAAGAACAACAGCTACTCAATTCTCTTTTTTCCTAGCAATCCCTACAATGCTGGGAGCAACAGTTTACGATGTTTATAAAAACTGGAATATTTTTAGTCACGGAGATTATACGATTTTTTTAGTAGGGTTTTTCACCGCCTTTTTCTCGGCTTTAGTTACTGTAAAAATACTGATCGCCTTTGTATCAAAACACAGTTTCGTTATTTTTGGCTGGTACAGGATTGCATTAGGATTATTTTTAATAGTATTTTGGCAACTCGGTTTTTTTGAGGGAATGGAGCTCTGGGGTTAATTTTCCTAACTTTGCCTCCAAGGCAAATTAGTGTATTTCCATCCCCCCGATCGATTTCTCTTTCCACTACTATCAAGATCTCCCTCAAAACCCTCCAGCATGTTGAAAACCTGCAAAAAACCGTCGAGCTTCGCGGTTTTAGCGGCGTCATGCGACCGGATCCCGCTGCGGCACATAAATATCAAGCGATCTTCTTTGGCCGTTAGCTCTCTCAAAGAGTCGATAAAGTTGGGATTTTGAGCACCTGTTGGAAAAATTTGCCATTCTATATGAAGGCTATTTGGAACATTTCCAACGAAAACCCACTCCGCGTGGGTGCGGACATCTACGATCGTAAGGTCAACCTCTGCCCGTATTAACTCTCCCACCTCAATTGGGAAAAAAGCACCATCATAAGGTAATAGATACTCGCTGGAGCGACTCTTACCTTTCTTTAGGAGTTTGATTGGATCTGTATTTGACATAAGTCGATTGTGCTAGCTGGATTAAAAAAGGCTTGCGTAAATGTATCAAAAGGGCATTGACAAAGATAGCTAGTTGACTTCAATTCCGCAAAATGCTTTTTTTTGATGCATTATTGGGCGTTTATGCACTATATTAAAGCGTTAAACCTGTTGGAAATACCAGTCAACATAAAATCATAATAGTATTCACTTTTTTAAAATTCCTTATTGAAAAAAAAATCCAATTCCTGTGTTTGTAAGCCCTACTATCAAGTGAATGTGTTAACATTGCACCAATTTAGGGCAATAAAAACCAGTTGCAAATAAAGCTAATTGATAAGCACCTGATTTGATTGTGTTTAGTTATAGGCACACTTTCTGCTACACGTATATTTTGTTGAAGATTTAAAACCCAAAATGTTACGGTAACGAGGAGCAAGAAAATGACATCAGTAGCTGACGTAATAGCAATGATAAAAGATAACGATGTGAAATTCGTTGATCTAAGATTCACTGACACCAAAGGAAAGGAACAACACACTAGCGTCCCTGTCTCGGCCTTTGATGAGGATAAATTTCAGGAAGGGCACGCTTTTGACGGATCATCTATAGCAGGTTGGCAAGGTATTCAAGCGTCAGATATGTTACTTTTCCCGGATCCGGATTCAGCAAGAATGGATCCATTTACAGACGAGGTAGTGCTGAACCTGACTTGTGATGTTCGAGATCCCATCAGCGGTGAGGGTTATGAAAAAGACCCTCGAACTATTGCCAAAAAAGCAGAGGAATATTTAAAATCTACCGGGATGGGAGACGTCGCATATTTCGGACCGGAGCCTGAATTTTTCGTATTTGACGGTGTTACTTGGAATGTGGATATGTCGGGTAGCAGTGCTAAAATCTTCTCGGAAGAAGCTCCGTGGTCCAGTTCCATTGAATTTGAAGGAGGGAATATGGGACATCGAGCTCCCGTAAAAGGGGGCTACTTTCCCGTCCCTCCATCAGATTCTCTGCAAGATATAAGAAACGCCATTTGTATTGAGTTAGAAAAACAGGGAATTGACGTAGAAGTTCACCACCATGAAGTAGCTGCAGCTGGACAATGTGAAATTGGAACAAAATTCAACAGCTTAGTAAAAAGAGCTGATTGGACGCAAGCGTTGAAATATACCGTATGGAATGTGGCGGCAGCTTACGGAAAGACAGCTACTTTTATGCCTAAGCCAGTTATTGATGACAATGGATCCGGTATGCATGTTCACCAATCGGTATGGAAAGATGGTTCAAACCTATTCGCTGGGGACCAGTATGCAGGACTTTCGCAGTTTGCCCTTTATTACATTGGTGGCATCATAAAACATGCTAAAGCCTTAAATGCTCTAGGAAACCCCACAACCAACTCTTATAAAAGACTTGTACCGGGTTTTGAAGCGCCAATTTATATGTGTTATTCAGCTAGAAACCGTTCAGCTTCGTGTAGAATTCCGTTTGTTCCTAACGCGAATGCGAAACGCGTTGAAGTTAGATTTGGTGATGCGATGGCAAATCCTTACCTGTACTTTTCTGCGTTGCTAATGGCAGGGCTCGACGGAGGAAAAAATAGCATTGACCCAGGAGAAGCGACGGAGAAAAATTTGTACGATCTATCAGCTGATGAAGCATCTCAACTGCCATCAGTATGTTCATCACTTGATCAGGCGCTAGAAAACCTGGACCAAGACAGGGAATTTCTAACTGCTGGAGAAGTATTTACTAACGACATGCTAGATGCGTACATTGAGTTAAAAATGGAGGAAGTAACGAGGTTTAGAATGACAACCCATCCCGTTGAATTTGATATGTATTACAGCTCTTAGTAGCAGCGTCTCAACCAATTTTCCCCAGTACCACTTTGAAGAGCGGTGGTATTGGGTTTGAGGTCATATTAGAGATGCTGTTTAAACACTATTTACAATTCGGTGATATAAAGTTCTGGTCAAGGGGTGGAAAAATAGGATTGAAAATTACATGAAGTTTCCCGGCCTAGATGCAGCGGCTACAGCGATAATAATTGTAGATTCTAATCGAATTATTCGCTACGTAAATGCCTCCGCGGAAAACCTATTCAACACAGGAAGTAAAATACTTTTAGAAAAGCCAATCGATTCGATTTTCATTAATGCTGGAGTTGCAAATGAAATTATCTCTTTAGCCTCCCAAAATGATTGCACTTTCAAGGCTATCGATAAAACCAGCAACATTTTCGCAAGACCCGAAAACGATAACGAGACGTTGGACTTATCTTCGACTGCAACTCCAACAAACTTACTAGGTCCATCAGGTTTTTTACTGGAATTCAATACTATCAATAGTCAATTACAAAAAGCTCAGCAGGAAGAGTTAATGATAAATCAAAATCAACGAAACCACGAGTTGATAAGAAATTTAGCTCACGAGATCAAAAACCCGTTGGGCGGACTACGCGGAGCTGCCCAACTATTAGCTTCTGACACTAATAATAAGAAACATCAGCAGTTCACAGATATCATAATTTCAGAAGCTGACAGGTTGCAAAAACTTTTAGACAGACTGTTAATTCCTGTAAAAATTCCGTCGATAAAAGAGTTCAATATCCATGAAGTTGTCAGACATGTTATCAGCCTAGTAAAAGCAGAGTACCCCGAAAAAATAACTTTTCATGAGGAATTTGACGTAAGCCTTCCTCATTTGAAAGGCGATAGAGAACAACTATTGCAGGCAATATTAAATATTGTTCGAAATGCCTCGCAAGCGGTTACAAACACTAGAAATTTAGAAATCTCTACCGCCACGTCTCAAATGCTCAATGTTCCTACAACGACAGTAAACTTCGGTGAAATAACCATATCCACCGGGATTAAAAGACAAGCAACTGTTTTAAAAAAGATATACCCGCTAGCAATCGACTTAAAAATACAAGATAACGGACCAGGAGTTCCGGAGGATATAAAAAACAAAATTTTCTTTCCTCTGATATCGGGTCGCAAAGGCGGTACGGGACTTGGTCTTTTTCTGGCACAAAAATTGATAAACGAAAACTTGGGAACGATAAACATGCAAAGTTCTCCAGGCAACACAGTTTTTTCTATACTGTTACCAGTCAACACAACCTGATAAGCAAAAACATATGAAACCAATCTGGATTATCGATGACGAAGCATCAATTCGCTTCACGTTAAAAGAGGCCCTAGGCAGAGAAGGAATCTCGGTAAAACTCTTTCCGACTGCGGACCAAGCGGTCCAAGCATTAAGCTCATCCGTTCCCCAAGTCATTGTTAGTGATATTCGTATGCCAGGACAATCAGGCTTCGATTTACTTAAACACGTAAACAAACTAGCTAATAGTCCACCAGTTATTATAATGACAGCTTATTCAGATTTAGACAGCGCCGTGTCGGCGTTCCAGGACGGTGCATATGATTACCTACCCAAACCCTTTGATCTCCATCAAGCGGTAAAACTAATCCAAAGAGCAGCGGAAGAAAGTATAAAAAATATTGGTGCTAATGACTCTTCTCCTTCGGAGCCGGAAATGCTTGGTCAGTCACCGGCGATGCAAACTCTTTTTAGAACGATTGGCAAGCTTTCTCAATCTCTAACCACTGTTCTGATAACAGGAGCATCGGGAACAGGTAAAGAACTTGTTGCCAAGGCGCTTCATGAGCACAGCCAGAGAGCACAACTACCGTTTATAGCGATTAACACTGCTGCGATTCCGAAAGACCTTTTAGAATCAGAACTTTTTGGTCACGAAAAAGGATCGTTTACTGGTGCACAAACAATGCGTCAAGGACGATTTGAGCAAGCCGCCGGCGGAACACTTTTCTTGGATGAAATAGGAGATATGCCATCTGAACTACAAACAAGGCTGTTAAGAGTAATATCAGATAACCATTTTTATCGCGTAGGCGGGCATGAACTTATAAAAGCGGACGTCCGTATAATTGCTGCTACCCACCAAAACTTGGAAAAACGAGTTTCTGCAGGTCTTTTTCGTGAAGACTTATTTCATAGATTAAACGTCATCAGGCTAGAGGTCCCCAAGCTTAAAGATCGACCAGAGGATATTGGATTATTAGCTAATTTTTTTCTTAAGAAAAGTGCTACCAAGCTAACAACTGAACCAAAATTATTTACAAATGAAGCGTTAAATTTTCTCCAACAACTAGACTGGCCAGGAAACGTTCGACAATTAGAAAACACCTGTCACTGGGTTACTGTTATGTCGCCAGGAAGACTAGCCGGAATTAAAGACCTTCCTCCTGATTTGGTACAAAATAAAAAAGATATTGATGAGTCTAACTCATGGAAAAATGCCCTAACAAAAGAAGCAAAGACTATTTTAAATAATGGCGGTACCGATCTTTTATTGGAGCTCAACAAAGAATTCGAGAAAATTCTTATATGTCAATCTTTGAATTTTACTCGCGGTAGAAAAATAGAAGCCTCAAAATTATTAGGAATAGGGCGTAATACTTTAACTAGAAAAATTAAAGAACTTGGAATCAAAGAAGCAGACTTGGCAAAATAAAGCAATTTCTAGGTAATTAAATCAGCCCAAACTAATGCGTGGTCTGATGGCCGATCTAACTCTCTCAAACTTTTGTTAATCCCGATTTTTGTCACGACCGGAGTCATAACTGACGAAGTTAAAATATGATCAATTCGCAAGCCCCAATTCCGAGCAAAACCATTCAACCTGTAATCCCACCAAGTAAAATTTCGATCGCAAGGGTGTAGATAACGGTAAACATCGCAAAATCCTATTTTTTTAAACTGCTCGAAAATATTTCTTTCGCCCTCACTACACAGTATTTTGTCTTTCCAACGCTCCACATCGTGAACATCAATATCAGCAGGTGCGATATTGAAGTCCCCCATCAAAACTATCTTATTATTTTTTTTTAAACGTTGTTTTAACCAATCAATCAATACTTGAAGCCAATCTAACTTATATTGATATTTAGTCGAACCAACGCTACTACCATTAGGAACGTAAACATTAACAAAATCCACTCCTGACATATTGACTGCTATAAACCTTTTCTGATTATCAGGAAAAATAGGGGGCTCTAATTCCTCAACTACAATGTCATTTTTAAAAAAAATTGCAACTCCGTTATACGATTTTTGTCCCGAATATAGTGCCGAATAGCCAAGCTCAGTAAAATTTAATTTGGGAAATGATTCATCCGCCACTTTTGTTTCCTGAACTGATACTAGATCCGGGCCTTCGTGCTCGATCCAATCTAGCAAATGGGTCAAACGAACCCTGATAGAATTTACATTCCAAGTCGCTATTTTCATCTTTCAGCTCGATTAGAGTCCTCGAATAAGATCTTCCCATCGATTATCGTATAAATATTGCGCCCAACTACTTCCGAATTAATAAAGGGTGTGTTTTTACCATCACTAAGGATGCTTGTCTGATCAACCACCCAAGGAAGATCAGGATCAAAAATACATAAATCTGTTTTTTCTCCAATTTCTATTTTTTGATCAGGCAAACCCAGAACCCGTCTAGGATTTGAAGTGATTTTCTGTAAAGCTTTTATCAAAGGAATTTTTTCTTGCTCAGCCCATCTTAACACCATTGGCAACAGTAACTCCACACTACTAGATCCAGGTACAGCTTCCGCAAAAGGTAGATTTTTATCATCATAAGTTACCGGAACGTGGTTAGAACATATAAGATCCACAGAATCATCAACCAGTCCGTCTCGCAAACCCGCCCTATCTCTGACACCTCTCAATGGAGGGGTCACACGGTAGTTAGTATCAAAAAATCCAATGTCTACTTCGGACAAATGTAAATTATTAACTGAAATATCTGCCGTAACTTTGACCGATTCTTTTTTGGCATTTCTTACCAAATTAACTGCTGCAGCGCTAGATAACCTACAAAGATGTACGTTGGCTTCCGTTTCCTTAGCCAACATCAAAATAACCGACACCGCCACTGTTTCAGCCAACACCGGCACGCCGGTCAACCCTAGTCTGCTAGAAACCTCTCCTTCGTGCGCCACACCCATACTTCCAAGCGAATTCTCTTGGGGACGTAGCCACACACTAAAACCGAAAGTACTGGCATACTCCATAGCTTTTCGCAAGACAGCCGGTTCCGGTAGAATCCCATCTCCCTGGGAAAATGCAACACACCCGGCCCTGCTTAACTCAACCATCTCGGCGAGATTTCGTCCTTGAAGCGACTTCGTCAAAGCTCCCAAAGGAAGAATCTTGGCAGCGTCAAGTGCAGTTGCCCGATTACGGAGCATTTTTACAAGGCCGGGCTCATCTAAGCAGGGCGTAGTATCCGGCGGGCAAGCCATTGTTGTGACGCCTGATGCCACAGCTGCATTAAGTTCTTTCTCTAAAGTAGCCGTATACTCTTTACCGGGTTCCCCCAAACGAACCGAAACATCAACCAAACCCGGGCAAACTATCAAACCAGAAGCGTCAATTAGCCTATCGGCAATGAAACCATCCGGAGAATTTGCAAATCCAATAATTGATCCATCGGAAACAAAAACATCTTGAATACTGTCGGTCCCGCTGGCGGGGTCTAAGACCCTGCCACCCTTAACTTGTATTTTCATTTAGATTGTCCTGTCAATATAGACATGACTGCCATTCTAACTGCTATTCCAAAAGTAACCTGCGGTAAAATCACAGAAGAGTTTCCATCCGCAACAAACGAATCAATCTCAACCCCCCTATTTATTGGCCCAGGATGCATCACAATTACGTCAGATTTTGCAGCTGACAATTTGCTCGGAGTAAGACCGTAAGTATTGTAAAACTCTTGTGAACTGGGCAAGTAAATTCCTTTCATCCTTTCTTTTTGCAATCGTAGCATTATCACAACGTCGGCATCTTTCAAACCTTGCTCCATATCGTGGTAAACAGATACACCTAGCTTCTCAACCGCGATTGGTAATAATGTCTTAGGTGCAATAACACGGATCTCATTAACCCCAAGAATATTTAGTGCATGAATTTGCGATCTGGCGACTCTAGAGTTTTTTACATCGCCAACGATCGCTACTTGTAATCCCTCAAATTTCTTTTTGAAATGTCGAATTGTGTACATGTCAAGAAGAGCCTGAGTCGGATGTGCGTGTGAGCCATCTCCCGCATTAATTACATGAATGTGTGGTGCTGCATGTTTTGCAATCAGAAACGGGGCTCCACTTTCAGCATGTCGTACAACAAACATATCCGCATGCATAGCGGAAAGATTCGATACAGTATCCAAAAGGCTCTCCCCCTTTACTTGGGCAGATGTGCTAATGTTGACATTAATGACATCGGCCGATAACCTTTTAGCAGCGATCTCGAAAGTAGTACGCGTACGGGTGCTTGCTTCAAAGAAAAGATTAAACACTGTTTTCCCTCGCAAAAGGGGAACTTTTTTCACCTCTCTTTTGTTGACTGGTAAAAAAGACTCCGCCACATTTAATATATGCAGCAAAATATCTTTGGGTAAATATTCTGTCGTCAAAAAATGGTGCAAATGTCCATGTCTATCTAGCTGTGGGTTCATTTTTCTCATTTTCTGTTCGAATGCTAAAGGTTAATAATCCGTCATTTTTTTGCTCTAAACTAATCTTTTTGTGCTTCTCAACAGATATATTTTTTGCGGTAAAGTTAGCCCGAATAGGGAGTTGTCTCTCACCGCGATCTAGTAGTATTCCTAGCAATACCCTATTAGGTCTTCCATGATCAAATACCTCATTGATAGCCGCCCTTGCTGTCCTACCAGAATTTAACACATCGTCTATCAAAATTATTTCTTTGTTTTCAACATCGAAACTGATACTCGAAGGCCGAACCGTATGGTTTAGCCCTCTTTTTGAGTAATCATCTCGGTAAAACGAAACATCTATCTCCCCCAGTGGCAAACTAATTCCCAGAATTTTGTGGATACGACTAGCAACCCACACACCGCCAGTATGAATACCAATAAGCCCAGTATTAGCTGAAACATAAGGCTTCATTTCTTTTGCTAACTGACTAATTAATACTTCCGCATCTGGCAATTTAGAATTCATTTTTCTTAAAAAAGTCCCCTAGGATGGTTGCAGCAGCTATGGAGTCAACATAAACTTTTTGATCTCTCCCTTTTACGCCCATAGTTGCTAAAAAATTTTCTGACTCAACAGACGTATAACTTTCATCTAGTAATACTACAGGCATAGCAAATAAATCACCGAGATTTTTACTAAAATTACGAATTTCCTTGGCAAGCTCGTGTTCCGAATCATCTTGCCTTACAGGTATTCCAACCACTAACCTATCTGGCCTCCATTCCTCAATCAATTGTTCCAACTGTTTTATTAAATCTTCCCAACTGTTGTAGCGTACAGTACTCAACGGATGCGCTATCTTGAGTTGCAAATCACCTACTGCCACCCCAACTCTCTTTCTCCCGTAATCTAAAGCTAATACTGATGACACAGTACCAAACCACACTAAAACATAACTAAGATGTTAGGCATGCCCGTAAACCCCACTCGCCAAATCAAGCATTGATATACCAACGGAATCCATTGCCGCTTTAAATCTTTTTTCATAAGAAGTATCAAATATTATCTTGGGATCTGCTTTGACACTAAGCCAAGAATTCTGAACTATTTCTTCCTCTAGTTGACCCGGCGACCATCCAGCATAGCCTACCGAAACTATAAAATCACGGAGCAAGGATTGATCAGCAATACCATTTGTCCCAAGCGCTGTTAATATATCTTTAGAGGTTGTCAAACCAATATCAGCTGTCACGGCAGAGGTGGAATTCCAACTGCCTAGCGGTCTATGTAATACGAATCCCTGATCTGCTTGTACAGGACCTCCAAAATATACGGGAAGAGAACTAATATCGGAATTTTTCGCGTCCACATCAACATTTTCTAACAAGGAAACTAAAGGCGCTTGGAGTGGCTTATTTATTACGATCCCGACAGCACCTGTAGTTACCGAGTGCTCACATATGTAAGTAAGGGAACCCTCAAAACACGACCCTTCCAAACACGGCAGGGCTAGCAAAAAGTGATTTGTCAAATTGGTTGAGGTCATATTTTATGTATTGATATTCTAAACTAAATATCTCCTAAAAAACACTTTCACAATTTACAATGGGAAGCAACCTAGACACCTACAATGGTAATATTAGTGTTTTTTTATGAGAATTTGAATGTAGAAGGAAATTTTCAATTGAGTTTTTTTAGATTTTTTGGATCCTTTTTTTACGAAGTCATTTTAATTTTAGCCATATGCCTCATTGCAAGTTATCCCTATGTGGCGATAATTCTTCAGATTTTCACTACTTTACCCACTATTTTTTTTCAGCTTTACCTTTTTATGATTTGCGGAATCTATTTCGTATTTTGCTGGACCAAATCGGGACAAACCCTCGCCATGAAAGCTTGGAATATTAGAATAGTAAATATCAATGGAAAACATTTATCGTTAAAAAAAGCAATATTGCGATATTTAATATCCGTCCCCCTGACACTATCTTGCATCAGTATAATATGGATTCTTTTCGATGCAGACCGTCGCTCAGCGCATGACAGAATTCTAGGCACACAAATAATCAAGAGTAATAGGATAGGTTTTTAGCGCTAGTGTAGAAAACGTCAATAAATATCTTAGCGTTCCTCTTCTTTTTTCAGCATAAATATTGCTCCTCCAAGAAACAAGAAAGTGGGAAAAATTGCACTTAAAAATGGTGACCAAGCGTTCAGCAAGCCTATATGACCAAAAAGTCGATTTGATAAATGAAAAAGCAAACCTAACATTATTCCAAGGAATATCTTGGCTCCAACTCCTACTTGCCTCCCTCCAAAATTAGCGAAAGGGAGTGCAATGATAATCATCACTAACACGGCAAAAGGATATACTATCTTTTGCCAGAGTGCGATTTCGTAACGTGAGGCATCCTGACGGTTTTCCTTTAAATGATCGATAAAAGAGTATAAATCTAGCACGGACATTTGCTCCGGAACTACCATCAACATATTGAGTATTGAGGGACTAAGAACCGATTTCCACCTAACCTCCGATATGTTTTTTACTTTGGCAACATCATTATCGAATGTGGTTCGAGTTATTTGCTTCAATAACCAAATATTTGCACTCTGATATTCTCCTCGCTCGACTAGGCTAATGGAAAGTAATCTATAGTCTGCGTCAAATTCGTAAATTTTAATATTGTGCATCACGGTCTCGGGCATTACTCGAGCTACGTTTACAAATTTATTATCATCTTTAACCCACAAGCCCGATCTAAAGTTTTGTGCTATTACGTTACTAGTCGTTGCTTTTAACCTGAGTCTCTGAGCGGCCCGGTCTCCAACCGGAGCAATAAATTCCCCAAATAAAAAAGTCAGTATCGATAACATCACCCCTATTTGAGCCAGTGCATATACTGTTCGCCTCATCGAAAGACCCGAGGCTCTCATAACGGCGTACTCTGAAGTTGACACAAAATTAGATAGTGAAAATAATGCCCCTATCAAAACCGCCACTGGCAAAATTTCATAAGCTCGACCCGGAAGGCTAAAAAAAACATAAATGAGAGCTGTGCCGATTTGATATTGGCCCTTGTCTAAATCCCCTAATTCATGAATAAAATCAAAAAAAGCGAATAACGATAATAGAGCTAAAAATACCAGTCCGGTTGCTACATATATTTCCCGGCCAATGTAACTCCTAAGTGTTTTCATTTCTTTATCACGTTGATTAATTGCCTTCTGATGACAGGCGAGCGCGTATAGAAAAGCAATACGATCATAAATATCATGAATCCATGAATAGAGAAAAGCCCAAAAAGTGGTGCAACTAAACCCTTAGCTATCCATGCCTGCATCATATTCAAGACATTACTGTAAACTAAGTAAACGAGAATTGCCGCTAGTAGGTTTACAGAACGCCCCGCTCGAGGATTCACAAAAGAGAGCGGTATAGCAAGAACTGCAAGGAGTATGGCACTAATAGGAAAACCAACCCGCCATATTAATTCGGCTTTTGAAGCTGAATCTTTGTTTTCTAGAAGGGAAAGGGTCGACCGAGCTTTTACACCAGGCACATATTGTTCTATTTTTTTAGATTCGATTTTTGCCCCATACTCGTCAAACTCAACAATCTTAAATGCTGCTGTACCCGGCGGCCCTAAGTAACGTCGGCCTTTCTCAAGCACTAAATAATGTTGCTCGGGAGAGGTCAGCTCTTGATAACCACGTTTTGCAACAGTAACTCCAGTTTGGCCATTCTCCCGGGAATACATAAAAATGTTTTGGACTATAGTTAAATCCATCGCCAATTTATCCACAAAAAACACTCTATCACCCGAACGAGATTCTTTAAAAACCCCGGGAGAGATGGCTGACACCTCATCCCGGCTCTCCAACTGTCTTTTAAACTCCTCAGTCTTCCCGGTAGCCCAAGGCGATAAAAATAGACTCATAAAACCGACTAGTAGAATCATGGGCGCTGAATATAGTAGCGTAGGGCTAATCCACCTACCCAAAGATTGGCCAGACGTGAACCAAACGAACATTTCATGATCTCGAAAACTTCGTGTAAGAACCAGCAAAATTGATATAAATATTGTAACCAACATGATCACAGGAAAATATTTAAGTGTAGCGAACCCGAGAAATGTAAATACTGCATCTGTAGCTATACGTCCCTTAGCCGCGTAGCCAAGAAATCTTATAAATTGGGTAGTCAAGGTAATACCGAAAAGGACAAGAAACGTAGCAATTCCTGCTTCTGCATACTCACGAATTAAGGATGTACGAAAAAGCATTTCTATCTTTGACTTTTTGTTGTCATAGAATACATAATTAGTCTGGGATAACAAAGTGGAGATTCACAGTGGACTTTAGCATAAAATCAGGTGAGCTTGAAAAAATGGCGAGAGGATGCATTATTTTGCCATTGCATACAGATCTCAAGTTAACCACCTCGTCTATACTCTTAAATAAAATAACTAAAAACTTTATAAAAGATACGATTCAAGAATCTAATTTTTCAGGAAAAACTGGGAGCACATTATTTGTCCACAAATCAATAGAAAACTGGTGTGATGGAGTCTTATTTGTTGGCGTGGGAGACAAGAATAAAATAACAAGGGGAACATATACCAAAGTTGTTGACGCAATATTTCAAACGCTAAAAAACTTTAATAAAACTGAAGCAACATTGATATCTGAAGATTTCAAGAATGACAAGTTTGAAATAGACTGGACTTTACAAACTATTACAAAAATTTTTGTAGAAAAGACCTATAAATATACTCAGACGAAAAAATCACAAGCAAAAAAAGATACTTTGAAACGAATTAATTATTTGATAAAAAATAGCGAAAAGATAGAAATTAAAGAGTCTGTCCTCCGTGGGAAAGCTATAGGAGACGGAGTAAATTTAGCTCGAGATCTAGGAAACCTTCCACCAAATATCTGCACGCCAACATTTCTAGCAAATAAAGCAAAAATTTTGAATAGATTAAAAAATGTTAA
>PAHB01000108.1 GCA_002704665.1 Pseudomonadota bacterium | reverse complement strand
TCTCCTATTGCCAGCTATAAGTATTGCTGAGGAAAGGAAAAAAATCGTAGTTCCGCGGGGGGGTGGTGAAAGTGAATTTAGGAGGCATTGCATAACGTGCCACAAATGGGATGGTCGAGGAGGCTATAGTGAGGGAGGAATGGCTGCTGATCTACGAGTTACACCTCTTCCAATTGAAGCCCTAGCATATATAATCAAAAATGGTCGAATAGAGCGGGGCATGCCTGCGTTTGCAGGGACTATTGGTGACAATAGGATTCATGAAATGGCGGTTTTCATAAAGACGAAGCTTAGGCTAAAAAAAGAAGGCGAGCCTCAAGATTAACGAAGTCTTTTAAGAAACTCCATAACTCTTTGCTCTACTTCAGGTATATCGTAACGGCTGCTGGCTTCATACTCTAGACCGGATTGTAAGCCACTGTTTTGATAGGCTTTATATAAGTCTTTGTATGCTTTTATGGAGTTTGGACTGTTACCGCTAATTTTCTTAGCAATTGAAAGAACCTCTGCGTCAAGTTTTTCCTTTGGAAAACACTCTAGTGCTAATCCGTAATCTTTTGCCTGCTCTCCCGTAATAATCTGTGCCGTAAATGATAGCTCTTTGGCTCGCATTAAACTAACGCGCCTTGGAAGTCTTTGACTTAGTCCCCAAGATGGTCGAAACCCGAGGACTGCATGGGTGTCAGCAAGCTTTGCATCTTTCGCAACATAGATTAGATCGGCTGCTAAAGCAATTTCCAATCCTCCGGTAAAACAATGTCCATTAATTTTAGAAATTACAGCTTTGGGCGAGCTTTCGAGTGCTTTGATTACACCGTTGGCATGCTCATCCAGCAATTCTCCTACACTTCCTGAGGACACATCAGTACTATTTGCCTCTATTTCTCGCAAGTCCACGCCTGCACAAAACGCTTTACCTTCCCCGGATAGGATTATTACATTAATTTGATTATTTAGATTAACAGTATCAATGGCCTTCCTAAGATCCTTAAGTAGTTCTAGAGTTACCGCGTTCATTCTATGAGGTCGGCATAGTTTTATTTCCGCAATGGCCTCCGTGATGGTTAAAGAAATATTTGTCATTATTCGTCCAGTTAGTTATTTGTTAGGTTTTAAAATTATACGACCCATCACCTCTCTGCGTTCAATCATTTTTAGTGCGTTAATTGCTTGGGATAGAGGCAACACACTGTGAATTCGTGGGGTAATACCACCCGAATCGGCAATTTGAAAAAGTCGCTCGGTGGCATTCCTTTTTTTGTGAGGGAATCGCCTGAAATATTCACCTGCTCTAACTCCTATTATATCAACCCCCTTTATAAGCGCGATATTTGTAGGCAGTAAGGGAACGCTTCCATTCGCAAAGCCAATAATCAAGTATTTTCCTCCCCAAGTGAGACAGCTTAGCGACTCTCGAAAAATATCACCACCGACTGGGTCGTAAACAATATCGATCCCCTGATTATTGGTAAGTTCTAATAATTTTACCTTGAGATTTTCGTATCCGAGTGCGAAATCGGCTCCTAGGGATTTGCAGAACTTTTGTTTTTCAGAGGTATTGGCAACTGCAATTACGGTGGATCCTAACGATTTTGCAAGTTGTACTGCTGCTGACCCCACCCCTCCAGCTGCACCTAAAACCATGACGGATTGTTTTGTTTTTAAGTTAGCTCTCTCAATTAAGGCAACAAAAGCGGTTTGAGCCGCGACTCTAAAGCCGGCGGCCTCATCGTAAGTGAATTGATCAGGAAAATTGTCCAAGGATTCCTCTGGAACAACTAACTCTTCACTGTATCCACCTACTCTCATTTGACACGTTACTTTATCGCCGACAAGGAAATCACTAGATGAATGAGTTTCTATAACCTTGCCAGCTATTTCTAATCCTGGGGTGAAGGGGAGGGAGGGTTTGAATTGATACTTTCCTTCGACCATCAATTTATCTGGAAAATTAACTCCACAAGCCTTTACTTGTACCCTTACTTGTTTCTTACCCAGTCTGGTTCTCGCAATATTTTTTAAAACCAGATTATCTATACTGCCTATGGTTTCACATACAATTGCGTTATACCTTTCCATATCAAACTAAGCGTATAAAAAAATCAAGGACGTCTTTCAAAAGTTGGGACATTATCAGGTAGACTGTGGAAATCTTGCTTGTCGATTGTAAATATTACCGCGCTGGGCTTGAAGAAAGAAGGGTCATCGAACGTTCCTACTTTAAGAAGAGTGGATTCGGGACGAAGGGGGTGTTTCCAAGTGCCAATGCCGGTTCCGCATTTACCGCAAAATATTCTCGTTACGGGTTTTTCGATATCTGTGCGACAGAATTCTTTTGGACTTCCTTTGGTAAAAGTAACGTTTTCACTAGGCCAGACAGTAATCGCATTGGGATGTCCGCCCGTTATGTATTGACATTCACGACAATGACATTGAAACATTTTTGGGTCGCCTTTTGCACTAAATCTTATCTCTCCGCAATAACATCCACCAGTAATTTCCATGTTTAATTTCCTTGAACTATAAAGTGATTAATTAATTTCTATTTTACAATATCTTGTTACACTTTGCGTAGATCGATGTAATTCCAGATAGGTCACCATAGTTTTCCGTAAACCACAACTTGCCTTCTTTGAAACTCAATATACTTCTAGCTAAAAATTTGTCTGAATCAAAATTTTCCGCATGAAATATTTCATCGTTTAATATCTTTTTTATTCTCATCCGGGGATTTAAAAAAATTCCCCCTTGTCCCAGAATTATTTCATTACCTTTCCATTGTAATTTAAAGTCTATGTTATTTTTTCGACTCATGCTTCCAAGAGGATTTATCACAATGTGGGATTTCATTTTGCATGTATAACTTTCACTCTCGGCACTCATAACAACACTGTTGGTGAAACCCCAAAAAATAAAAATATTGAGTAAACAAAAGACGTGATTTTTTTTCATTTTGATGGAACACATTTGATTATTGTTTTGTAATTCTCTCGCTCCTCATCAACGATCTTTGCAATTGTGATCTCGGTTAAGCCTTTCTCTTTTTTGTCTTTCCCGATATCTGTAAGGTGCTTTACTGTCTCAGCAAAGCTAGCGGTTATACCCTTAGATGTGCATTCCTCATAACTGTTATAACGCAACCCTGAATCCCAAACACCTGACATTAAGACCACTATCAAAGCCCAGTTCATATCTTATCCGAGTTTAAAGTTAATGATTCCACCAAGGCAAGTCTGAAAACGCTCGAATATCAATTTCGTGAGTCCATGCAGATCGATGTTGTTTAGCCAAATGATAATAAGTATCTGCGATCTTATCCGGCAAAATTAGCCCGTCATGCTCCATGCCTTTTGTTTCCCGAAGTTTTTGAAATTCCTCAGCCCCTAACATTTTTCCTAACGTGTCTGGCGCGTCTACGGCACCGTCAATTATGATGTGCGCAATATGAATTCCCTTTGGACCAAATTCCGCATTAAGTGATTGACACAACATTCTTCTTGCTCCCATAGCTGCTGCATGAGAATGTTGTTCTTTGTTCCCGCGGACTGCAGCAGTCGACGCGGTTACTAGGATAGTGCCTCCTCCCCGTTCTACCATGTGGGGTATTACAGAAAAGGCAAATCGATAAAGCGCAAAAGTTGCCATTCTCCACCCGCGTTCAAATATTTTGTAAGGAGTGTTTTCTAAACTTCGATTTCCTACCTGAGCACCTAGATTAAAAATTCCTACTTCTATGGGACCAATATTTTTTTCGACATGAATAACTTGATCCTCAATTTCGTTTTCTTTTACAGCATTCAATAGTGAGCCAGTGGCCGATCCTCCAGTTTCCTCGATTACAGAAATTAGTTTCTTAAGCCCATCCTCCTCGGTACGACGTGTTAAATGAGCATGATATCCTTCTTTTGTGAATCTTTTAGCCACGTTACCCCCGATTCCGGCGCCGGCTCCAAGAACGAAACATACTGGTTTCATGTGCTATTCCTTTTGAATAATTAATCCGCTCAATGTTAACACGATTGAATTAATTGCATGATATCATTCAAATGGGAGGAGTTAATGGGACATCAAAATCGTAAGTCTACGACCATCCTTGCTATGGATGTGGCTGGATATTCTGCCAAGATGAATGAGAATGAGGCAGGTGTTGTTGCACAGCTCAAAAATAGTCAAAAAATTATTGAAGAGATCGCTGCAAAAAAAGGCGGTCGAATATTTAATACAGCAGGCGATTCTTTCATGATCGAGTTTTCCACCACAGTTGGTGCGGTGGAAGCTGCAGTTGATATCCAGAAAAGAATATCCATTCACAACGCCAATGTCTCAATTTCTGAACAACTCGAATTTCGTATAGGTATTAACATGGGCGATGTCACGGTTGATGGGGACAATATATTGGGGGACGGTGTAAATATTGCTGCGAGGCTTGAGAGTATCGCTCCACCCTTAGGAATTTGTGTATCTGAGGTTGTTCAAACCACTGTAAAAGGTAAGATTAAATATAATTTTATCGATAAAGGCCCGCAGAAGTTAAAAAATATTAGCGAGCCCATACGTGCGTATCTTATCGATGTTCAGTTCGGAACAATAGACCCGAAAAAGTTTAAAACGTCTAATGAAACTATTAATAAAACTGTTTATTTTCTAGCCAGCGCTGTAGCAGCTGTTCTTTTGATATGGGTTCTTTTATTCCAGCTAAGTAACAGAAATGACGTTAGCCGAAAGATTACAACGGTAGCTGTCTTACCTGTTTTGTCGCTCAATGAATCCGGGCCACATTCTTTACAAAAAAGTTTTGCTGCTGGACTCGCCCAGGATCTTGGAAATGGCTTAAGAAGTATGGCCCGTGGTCTGAATATTATTAACCTTTCTGAAGCTCCCGATAATCTTATCGAAACAGCGTCTAAGCTTGATGTAAGTTATTTTTTAACTGGAAACATCAGGGAATCGGGTAAAGAGTTGAGGTTTTCGGTGAGCCTTATTGATGCAGCGACGACGAATACAATTTGGATACAAAATATTGATACAATTTTAGAGGCCAAAAATGTGTTCCAAGTGCAAGATAAGATTGTCAAGGATGTTGTACAGGAGTTAGTTGGTAACGGTGCAATATTGGAGAAAGATGTTTTCAAAAAGGTAATGAGTATAGGGCCAGACAGCTTGAACGCCTACGAATGTATCAACTTCACTAGGATAAAAACTTTTATATCTCTCGATCCAAGAGATTACGTTAAATCGAGGAAATGTTTACAGAGTACAGTAAGATCTGATCCATCGTATGCTTTGGCGTGGACGTATCTAGCGCTAATAAATCATGACGAATACGCTTTTGGTTATAACAACCCTTCGCGAGACTTCCTCTTTGATGGCTTAGAGCAAATAGCAAAAGCTATTCAATTAGATCCTTATTCCGGTCTTGCATATGCTTATAAAGCCCACCTTCATTTTCAACTAAAAGACTGGGATTCAACTTTCAGGGATGCGGAAAAAGCTATTGAATTAGAACCTAATAACTACCTAGTGCTGGGGCCGGCTAGCCAGATGATTCTATTTGCTGGTACTTGTACGCACGAAACACATATGGAAAGGGAGCGTCCAGACAGGTATGTTTCGGGAAATTGCCGATGGCAAAAAGGCTATAAATATTCTCTCAAAACGGCGGATCTTGATAAAGGTAATACGGATATTTTCGAAAATTATAGCTTGGCGCAAGTCTACAATCTTTGGGGGGAATACCAGCTTGCGTTAGATCAGTTAATGATGGCTAGAGCTCCGGATTTTTATTACTGGAATGTTGCGACAGGCATGGCTCTTCATGGACTGGGGAGAGAGGAAGAGGCACAGAAACGATTCGGAAGGGCTGCAGAGATTTTGGGAGGCGCAGATCTAAACTTAATCTATGAACTTCTTGAGATTTATAATAGTGTGCAGCGAGAATGGCCAATGTGGGAGCCAGTTTTGTCCGAATACGGTTGGAAGTGAAACAGCGGCAAAAAATCGCAAACATTTTTCTTTTTTACTTTGACCACTTGCATTTGTTTATCGCCGCTACTCTGCTGCCGGGAAGATACGTTACCTTGTAGGTGCAGGAACCCTTCACCCCGGCATATTTGCCCGTTCCTCCAACAATTTGGCTAACCCCAGTACCGCCACTTCCTGCGTTGGTGTCCCCAACGCTTCGATTATTATTCATAAAAAGTTGGTCTCCGGTTGCAATGTCTGCCATTGTGCAATAACCGATAAGGTTCGTTAGTGCAGTGGTTTTTTGTAGTAGGAGGGCACAATCAAAAGTGCTGTGTTCTCCAATTATGAATAGCTCGCCAGAACTTTGAGTGATTGTTGTGGTACCAGTTAGCTGGCCGGCTGTTGCTTTCCCGTTTTCGATATCTATAGAGTATAAATTACTAGCAGATCCTCCTAAAACCGACTCGAAAGAACCTTGGTCAGCAAAAGTTATTTGACAAGCAGTGAGAAACATTATTCCTAAGAGGGGCTTTTTCATGAAATTCTCCTTCAAAGTAGAAGCTACCTAGATTATATTTTTTTGTGATGATTTTAATATTACAAATTTTTATAAAAAATTGATACTTTTTAACAATAAGGTTATATGATTCGTTATCGTAAGTATCTTTGTCAGTGGAGGGGATAATGGCTTCGGACGTAGGGCAAGATTATATTTCGGACTCGGGGGATCGATACACACAACCAACAAACGCTGTTGAGGAACCGCCTAAGGGATTCCTTAAAGCCGTAAAGTATCTGGGTCCAAGTGTTATTGTTACGTCTACAATAGTTGGATCAGGAGAGGTAATTCTCACCGCAAGTCTTGGTGCAGCAGTTGGATATGGAATGTTATGGTGGATTTTACTCTCGTGTTGGAGTAAATCTATTGTTCAAGCCGAGCTCACAAGATACATCATTTTGAGCGGGGACACTTATATCAGGGCGCTAAATAGAACACCAGGTAAAGTAAAGTTATATAAAGATTACAAAGTATCTTGGCCTGTGATTTTGGTATTTTTATCATTTTTTACGAGTATCAGTGGTTTGGGAGGGCTAATTGGAGGAGCTACTTTAGCGATCTTATTGATGTTTCCTAATATTGATTCTACTCTCGTGATAGCTTGCTTAGCGGGAACCACTATGCTGTTACTGGGGACCGGGAGCTACAAAAGATTAGAGTCTGTAATGTTGGCTATGGTTGCTTGTTTTACGTTTATTACCATTTTGTGTTTTATCCTCATGCAAGGCACGGAGTATGCTACGACCATTGACCAACTCGCGAGTGGATTTAAATTCGAGTTCTATCCTGAATTTGCTTTTCTTGCCTTAGCGGCTTACGGCTATACTGGAGTCAATTCTGGTGAGATAGCATCTTATACTTATTGGTGTATAGAGAAGGGCTATCCAGCGCGCATTGGACCTTATCAAAGTTCCAGTGAATGGGTTAATAGAGCGAGGGGATGGCTTTCTGTCCTTCGGACAGACGTATGGGTAACCTTACTAATATTAACTTTGGCCACCATTCCTTTTTACTTTTTAGGAGCGGGTGTGCTTCATGCTACCGGTCAAGCACCGACTGGGCAGGAAACTATAAGGGCGCTTAGTGGAATGTATACGGAGACCTTGGGGAGTTGGTCTTTGTGGGTGTTTGCCCTCGGCGCCTTTTTTATTTTGTACTCAAGTACGGTTTCGGCAGTAGCAGCCCAGTCAAGAGTGCTCCCAGATTATTTTATCGAGTTTGGTTTTCTGTCTCGAGACAGGGTAGACCGAAGGAAACAAATTACCAAATGGTGGATTTTTTTAGCTCCAATTGCTGGTTTTTTTATCGCGGTATTTATTCAAAGACCGGTTTTACTAGTTTCGATAACAGCCTGTGTCTTCGCCTTAATGTTACCTATTCAAACTTGGGTAACGCTTTATTTGCAAAAGAAAAGATTGCCAAAAGACATTCAGCCAAAAAAATCAACAGCTTATTTTCTTAAGTTTACCTTGCTTCTGCAATGTGTAATGGCATATCTTGTATTGTATTATGTGGTTTTCAAAATGTCGTAAAATTGCTGAGATGCCTACTTGAATTTAAACTGAAAAAATATTTTACGAGATGATGTTTTTTGTTTTAAATAATTTTATTTCTCTCTTCGAGTAACCCAATTGAGATAGGATTTCAATATTATGTTGCCCAAGTTTTGGTGCTATCTTAGTGTTTCTACGGGGTGCATTCTCAATATTTAAGGGAGGTGCTACTACTCTTACTTTTTCATTATTATCGTTATCTATGCCGATGAGCATATCATTCGCATTCAATTGGGGATCATCAAGAATTTCTTTCGCGGTCGCTACTTGGGAAAATACAATTCCTGTGGGGATTAACTTATCTCTTATTTCTCGAAAGGTTAATTTTCGGAATGCTTCTTGAAGGGTAGATTTTAAAATAGTTTTATTTTCATTTCTGTTTTTGTCAGTGTTGAACCTTTTATCCTCAGCAAGGTATTC
>PAHB01000107.1 GCA_002704665.1 Pseudomonadota bacterium | reverse complement strand
TTTATTCAAGGTTGCTTAAGGAGCGTGTGGTTTTCCTAGTTGGTCCGGTCACAGAGGCCACGGCAAATTTAATTGTCGCGCAGTTACTTTTTTTAGAGTCAGAAAATCCAGAAAAAGACATTTCGTTTTACATTAATTCTCCTGGAGGCAGTGTCTCAGCGGGTTTGGCGATCTACGATACAATGCAATTTATTAAACCGGATGTTAGCACCCTATGTGTAGGTCAGGCAGCCAGTATGGGGGCATTTCTTCTAACCGCTGGTGCAAAATCCAAGCGTTTTGCATTGCCAAATTCTAGAATAATGATACATCAGCCTATTGGTGGCTTTCAGGGCCAGGCTTCGGATATTGAAATTCATGCAAAGGAGATTTTGTATCTTAGAACTCGCCTCAATGAGGTGCTATCTCGACATACCGGTAAGAGTGTAAAATCAATTGAAAAAGATACGGACAGGGATCATTTTATGAGTGCTGAAGAATCGGTACAATACGGACTTGTCGATAAGGTAATAATGGGTAGGGATGAGGAAGATAAAAAATAGGATTCATGAATTTAAAAAAATATTGGTCAGAGGATTGAGTTGCCGCGTCGGTTAGAGATAGTATACTGGGGATAGATAAGAAAAATCGTCGATATGTCAGATAAAAATAACTCAGAAAAGATTTTATATTGCTCCTTTTGCGGAAAAAGCCAGCATGAGGTAAAGAAACTTATTGCAGGTCCCTCCGTGTTTATTTGTGACGAATGTATTGATCTCTGTAATGACATTATTCGAGAGGAAATTGGCGTAGAAGATAAAAGTGGTGTTGATTCTGACTTGCCAACTCCAAAGGAAATTAGAGAAATATTAGATCAGTATGTTATCGGCCAAGATCAGGCAAAAAAGATATTGGCAGTAGCGGTTTATAATCATTACAAAAGGCTGCAGGTTCAGGTGGATTCAGATCATGTTGAACTATCTAAATCAAATATACTACTCATCGGTCCAACAGGATCTGGTAAGACTTTTTTGGCTCAGACTTTGGCAAGATTGCTCAACGTGCCGTTTGTGATGGCGGATGCTACGACCCTGACTGAAGCTGGTTATGTTGGAGAGGATGTCGAGAATATCATACAAAAATTACTGCAAAAGTGTGACTACGACGTCGAGAAGGCACAGAGAGGTATTGTTTATATAGATGAGATTGATAAAATCTCTCGGAAGTCTGATAATCCCTCTATCACTCGGGATGTATCGGGTGAAGGAGTACAGCAAGCATTGTTGAAGCTTATTGAGGGTACAACGGCTTCGGTGCCGCCTCAAGGAGGGAGAAAACACCCTAACCAAGAGTTCGTGCAAGTTGATACAACGAATATACTTTTCATTTGTGGTGGGGCATTCGATGGGTTGGATAGAGTTATTATCGAGAGATCCAGTAAAAGCGGGATAGGATTCGGTGCAGATGTTAGAGGCAGAAGAGGTGGAAAACACGTTGGAGATGTTTTAAGAGGCGCGCAGCCGGAAGATTTAATAAAATTCGGTTTGATTCCAGAATTCGTTGGCCGCTTGCCTGTAACGGCAATTTTAGATGAGCTTGAGGAAAGTGCTTTAGTACAAATCCTAACGGAACCACGCAATGCCCTGCTAAAACAATACCAAAAAATGTTCTCCATGGAACAAGTAGAGCTGGAGTTTCGCTCGGAAGCGCTCAAGGCAATCGCGAAAAAGGCGTTAGATAGGAAAACCGGGGCAAGAGGGTTGAGGTCTATTATGGAAAAGTTATTATTAGATGTAATGTACGATTTGCCATCAATGAGTAATGTTGAAAAAGTCGTGGTTGATGAGGGAATGGTTGTCGGGACTTCGCGTCCGATTCTTATCTACTCAGAAAGAGAGAAACTAGCTGATTCTGCCTAAACATTGAATTTTTTAAGGCTGACCCCATCTATAGTAAATGCTACATTTTGTAATTGAAAAAAATAGAATCTTCATTAATTTTAGAAATCCCAACCACAGTAGAGGTGCAAAATAATGGAAAGTGATCTAGATTTTGAGTCTGAAAAGAATCAATACCCTCTTTTACCTCTACGAGATGTAGTGGTCTTTCCGCATATGGTTATTCCTCTTTTTGTAGGGAGGCCAAAGTCCATTAAGGCGCTTGAAGCAGCTATGGAGGCCGACAAACATATTTTACTGGTCGCCCAAACCTCGGCCGGTAAGGATGATCCACTAGCTGACGATTTGTACAAAGTGGGAAGCGTGGCAAATATTTTGCAAATGCTTAAACTGCCCGATGGAACTGTTAAGGTTTTAGTCGAAGGGTTAAGCAGAGTCGGCGTAGAAAATGTAGCGGATAATGATGATTTTTTTGTTGGGACAGCGCAAAAGATAGCTACTGAGGATCTATCCCCAAATGAAGTTGAGGCTATGCGAAGGACCGTTATGGGTCAATTTGAACAATTTGTGAAGCTCAATAAGAAGATTCCAGCCGAGGTTCTTACCTCAATATCCGGCATAGAAGAAGCCGGCAGGGTTGCCGATACAATCGCTGCTCACCTGCCTCTTAAAGTTGAGCAAAAGCAGGAAGTTTTAGAAATTTCGGGAGTGAAAGACAGGATGGATCACCTCCTTTCCCTTCTCGAGGGCGAGCTTGATATCCTTCAGGTCGAGAGAAAAATTCGGGGGCGGGTTAAACGGCAAATGGAGAAGAGCCAGCGAGAGTACTACCTCAACGAACAAGTGAAAGCAATTCAAAAAGAGTTAGGGGACAACGATGAAGGGGCTGACTTAGACGAGTTAGAAAAGAAAGTAAAAGGGGCTCAAATGCCCAAAGAAGCCAGAAAAAAAGCCGATAGTGAAATGAAAAAACTTAAGCTGATGGCTCCCATGTCGGCAGAGGCGACTGTGGTGCGTAATTACATAGATATTCTGGTTGGCCTTCCTTGGAGAAAAAAGAGCAAGATTAACAATAGTTTGAAAGCGGCAGAAACGATCCTAAACGAGGACCACTTTGGTTTAGAGAAAGTAAAAGAGAGAATAATTGAGTATTTAGCCGTTCAACAAAGAGTCGATAAAGTTAAAGCACCTATTTTGTGTCTTGTTGGTGCGCCTGGTGTCGGCAAAACATCTTTGGGCCAGTCCATAGCTCGAGCTACAAATAGAAAATTTATAAGAATGTCGCTGGGGGGGGTTCGCGATGAATCTGAAATAAGGGGGCACAGAAGAACATATATAGGCTCAATGCCAGGAAAAATATTGCAAAACCTAGCAAAAGCTAAAGTTAAGAACCCGTTGTTTTTGTTGGATGAGGTGGACAAAATGGGGATGGACTTTAGGGGTGATCCGGCTTCCGCTCTACTCGAGGTTCTTGATCCAGAGCAAAATAGTAAGTTCGTTGATCATTATGTAGAGCTAGATTATGATCTTTCTGACGTAATGTTCGTGGCTACAGCAAACACAATGAAGATTCCAGCTCCGTTGCTAGACAGAATGGAGGTTATTAGACTCGAAGGCTATACGGAAGACGAAAAGATCAACATTGCGTCACGATATTTGCTTCCTAAACAACAAAAAAATAATGGACTTCGAGCTGAGGAATTCAACTTGTCCTCGGGCGCTCTCAAAGATATTGTTCGGTACTATACTCGTGAAGCGGGAGTTCGAGGGTTAGAGAGAGAGATCTCCAAAATTTGTAGAAAAATTGTTAGATCTTTGCTTACAGAGGCCTCCAAAAGCATAAGCGTAACTTCAAAAAGTTTAGGTAAGTATTTGGGGGTGAGAAAACATTCGTTTGGGTTGGTGGATAAAGATAACCAAATCGGGCAGGTCACAGGTTTGGCTTGGACGGAAGTCGGTGGTGAATTATTAACGGTTGAGGCAGCTATTATGCCGGGAAAGGGTGTTATTCAAAGAACCGGCTCTTTGGGAGACGTCATGAAAGAATCGGTGGAGGCGGCTAGGTCGGTAGTTCGATCGAGAGCACAACACTTGGGGATTCCGGATAAGGTCTTAGAGGGTAAAGATATCCACGTCCATGTACCAGAGGGCGCAACGCCTAAGGATGGTCCGTCGGCAGGTATTGCTATTACAACCTCACTGGTTTCTGCTATTACACGTATACCTGTAAAGTCCGAAGTGGCGATGACCGGAGAAATTACGCTTAGGGGAGAAGTGTTAGCAATAGGCGGACTCAAAGAGAAGCTGCTGGCCGCTCAACGTGGTGGAATTAAGCAGGTGCTTATTCCAGAGCAAAACAACAAAGACTTGGCCGAAATCCCGGCTAAGGTTAAGAGCCGATTGGAAATAATACCAGTCAAATGGATTGACCAAGTTTTAGAGCTTTCACTAGAGAGAATGCCCGAACCACTACCTGAGGAGGCTGCAGTCCCACTGACTTCGATCGAAAGCGGTAGTTCTGAGACGACGCCCGCCATTCAGCACTAGTCAACCATTTGAAGTTTTCTTTTACTAAAAGTACGAATCTCAAGTAGAATATCAACCTTTAGGCTGTGATCGGGGAGGGGACTCTTTTGCGCGTCTATAATTAAGTCAATTGAATATTAGTGTGTGGATAAAAATTCACTCAAAATTAAAAAAGCTTTTTGAAAGTAGCGGGAGATAGATAATGAATAAATCTGAATTAGTAGAGAAAATAGCTAAAGGAGCTGACATATCGAAAGCTGCTGCCGAGAGATCGCTCGACAGCACCATTACAGCCATAAAAAAAGAATTAAAAAAAGGCGGAGTAGTTACGCTTGTTGGGTTTGGGACATTTCATGTGGTAAAAAGGGCGGCTCGGAAGGGGATAAATCCACAGACTAAGCAGTCGATAAAAATTAAATCCGCAAAGGTCCCAAAATTCCGCGCAGGAAAAGCACTCAAAGATACGTTAAACTAATGCTGTGAGTTGTTAAATGGGTGAAATTTCGGGTGCTTAGCTCAGTTGGTAGAGCGTCGCCCTTACAAGGCGAATGTCGGGAGTTCGAGCCTCTCAGCACCCACCAGTTTTGAAGTTAAAAGGAGTGGTAGTTCAGTTTGGTTAGAATACCGGCCTGTCACGCCGGGGGTCGCGGGTTCGAGTCCCGTCCACTCCGCCATTTATTGTAATTAAATAACTGTATTTATTGGATAAAAATAATAACTACGTATTTTTTAAAACCAATTTTAGGACCATTTGAGATTGGCTTAAATTGCCTACATCTTTAGCTTGGAGACTTATTATTAATTCAAAAACGGGATCACCCCTAACCCAGTATACGCATCACTTCCCAGTTAGTATCTCAATCGTTTTTAAAACCGTCTGGACTTAACCCCACCCCCGGTAACTTATTTTTTACCTCCCCTGTCAATGGGGGTGTTATTTGATAAACCATAACTGGTATCGGGGAGGCACCGTGAGAGTGGTCAGTATAAAAGTTTATCTATTCTGTCTGATACAGAAGTTTATTGATTAACAGAATGGGTTTGTAAAAATTCAGCTGCTGCTATTGCTGCTTTTGCCCCCTCTCCCATCGAGATGCTAATTTGTTTGTAAGGTACGTTGGTTGCATCCCCACAAGCAAATATCCCTCCCTCGGAAGTTCTTCCTCTATCATCAATAATTATCTCTCCGTATTCGTTTAAAGCGACGATGCCGTTCAAAAAATGACTATTTGGAACTAGGCCAATTTGAACAAAAACTCCGTCGGTTTTAAGAATTTTACCTTGTTTGGTTTCTCGATCAATATATGAAATAGATGATACTTTACCATTGATTGCGTGAATTTCTTTGCACTCGATACCACATAAAATATTTATATTTTTCCTTGTTTTTGCTTGATCTACTAAGATTTGATCTGCCTTTAAATCAGGCAAGAATTCTATAATGGTTGTTGAGTTAACAATACTGGATAAATCCAGAGCTGCCTCTACTCCTGAATTTCCACCACCAACGACTACAACATCTTTATTTTTGAAAAAAGGTCCGTCACAGTGCGGGCAATAGGCAACTCCGTTACCCAAATTTTCTTTTTCGCCGGGAATGTTTAGCTCTTTCCAATTTGCTCCGGTGGCAATTATTATGCTTCGACTTTGGATGATCTCACCAGAGAAAAGCTCAATTTCTTTTACATCAGCTTTGTTGATTCGAATAACTTTTTGATGCTCCTTGACGCTTACATGGTAATCTTTTAAGTGATTCTGCATTGATTTGGTGAGCTCTGCTCCAGTTGTACTCGAAACAGAAATCATGTTCTCGATTCCTAGTGTTTCTGCAACTTGCCCACCCATTTTTTCTGCTACAAGAGTAACCTTCAATCCTTTTCTCGCGCTGTAGATGGCGGCACTTATACCAGCGGGACCACCTCCGATTACGGTGACATCCTGCATAGGAAGAGAATCAATATCATGATTTCCTAAGTCGGGGTATTGAACCTGAAGTTGTTCGATTATTTTAGCGACATCAACCCTTCCAGTAAGAAAACGCTCATCATTTAGATACACGCTAGGAACTCCTTGAATACCTCTTTCGGAGACAAGATCTTGAAATAAACCTCCATCAATTGTTTCAACGCTTATATTCTTATTAAGAATCGCAAACTTGTTTAACGTCTGGACAACATCGGGACAGTTTTGGCAGCTCAGACTAACAAAAACCTGAAAGTTGATTACATCAGATATCTTCTTAATTATTTTTTGAAGCATACCGTCAAGCTTTAGGTCAGCTCCTCCGCACTGCAGTATAGCCAAGATCAATGAATTAAATTCATGCCCTCCAGGGATACCGGAAAAATATATCCCTGAAAACTCATCATTCGACTTAAGCGTGAAGGTTATAGGACTTCTTGCAATCGTTCCCAGGTCTCTTTCTTCAAACTGTATCATGACAGAAGCAGAACTGACGGCTTTTAAAAAACCGACCAGATCGTCTCTTTTATCATGACTGCCTTTCTGTAGGACAAGGGTAACCTTATTCTGCATATTGCTTGCGTAGCTTTTTACAGCCTTGATCAAGCTATGATTTATGAGAGGGCTATTCATAACTGCTAAGGATCACAAACTAGGTGGCACTTTTCTTGGGAGTTACGGCCCCCTTATATTTTTCCTACTAAGTCAAGAGAAGGAGCTAGGGTGTCTTCCCCTTCTTGCCATTTTGCTGGACATACCTCATCTGGATGTGCCCTTACGTATTGAGCTGCTTTTACTTTTCTCATCAGATCAGTCGCGTCCCTGCCAATTCCTTCAGATGTTATTTCCATTGCCTGTATAATTCCGTCTGGATCAACAATAAATGTTCCTCTATCAGCTCTTCCTTCGCCTTCCCGGAGCACATTGAAGCTGCGCGAAATTGTAAAAGTACTATCACTGATCATTGGGTACCTAATTTTATTTATTGTCTCTGATGAATCATGCCATGCTTTATGACAGAAATGACTGTCAGTCGAAATCGCATAAATTTCTACACCTAACGATTTGAATTCATCATAGTGATCCGCCACATCTCCAAGCTCAGTGGGACATACGAAGGTAAAGTCCGCAGGATAGAAAAATAAAACAGCCCATTTTCCCTTCATATCATTGCTATTTACCGTTATAAATTTTCCGTCTTGGAAGGCGTCTGCTTCAAAAGGTACAATTTCTCTGTTAATGAGGCCCATTTAGATTCCTTATCAAAATGTAGTTAGGTGAATTAAAACGTTTCTAAATTATAAGAAAACCTATATATTGATAAATATAGATAAATTAAACTTTATGATTAAAAAAATCGAATTATCATGATAACGATCAAGCAAATTGGGTATGCCCTAAAAGTTGCTGCTAATTTACATTTTAGAAAGGCCGCCGACGAATGTTTTGTAACTCCCTCCACTCTTAGCAATGCCATAACGGAAATGGAAAAACAGCTTGGATTTCAGGTATTTGAAAGAGACAATAGAAAAGTAATGGTTACTAATCTAGGGGCAGATTTTATAAAAAAAGCACAATTAATAAAACTTCAACTGGAGGATATTAAGAAAATTTCTGAGTTGCAGTCGGAGCCTTTGTCTCATCGACTATCGGTGGGAATTATACCTACTATTAGTCCCTTTTTTATCCCTATGGTTTTGCCGAAATTGACCATCGAATACCCGAAATTAAAATTGCAGCTAGAGGAAGCTCAGAGTGAAGTATTGATTAATAGGGTTAAGGCTGGAGATTTAGATATGGCAATCCTTGCATTGCCGTATGATCTAAAGGGAATGATTGCTTTTAAGTTTTGGGAGGAGGATTTTTTTTGGGTCAGTAAAGCCAATGATAAACGATCCAAAGTTGGTAAAATTAAAGCGAGGGATTTAAAAACGTCTGAGTTAATTCTTTTAGAAGATGGTAATTGTTTAAAAGACCACGTTCTAGCAGCCTGTGAAATATCAGAGTCTTTTCAACACAGTTTTAGGGCATCGACGTTAACCACTGTAATTCAGCTGGTGAAAGGAGGAATGGGCACCACGGTCATACCAAAGATGGCCATCAGTCAGCTACTTAATTCGGATCCTGAATTGACTAGCAGTCGTTTGAATGAAAAGGGGCCTCACAGGGAAATCGCGATTGTAATTAGACCGAATTATACCGGTAGAAAAGACGTCGAGGTTCTTCTTAGCCTTTTCTCAAGGCAGTTAATGACTTTGTAGGTATGGTGCTTATATAAAGGTTGACTGTCTTTATCACTCCTGAAATTTGGATACACGCCCCCAGTGGTGATATTCTAACGAATCTCAGTTTTGGAGATATATATATTAATGGTTTGAACTAAAGAACTGTTGCGATAATTTTACGGCTATTTGAATTAGCATTTTGAGGTGTCTTAAATTAGCTAGCCAGTGCAGTAGTAGAATGTATGTAAAATGATGTTTTATACAGTAAAAAAGTAAAAAGTGGTGGTGGTTGCTGGGTTCTTGTAGTTATTTTAGGCGGAAGTCGATTCAGTCAACTTATGTTTTTATCACTCTGGTTTCAAATGATAATTATGGGTATCTGCAATTGTACGGCATCGTTTTTTATGAGATTGTAGAGGGTCTATCAACCATGTTGAATCTAACTAACATGAAGCAAATATTACTTACTTTTATTCTCCTTATCCCTAATCTTGGTCTAGCTGAATGGGAGATTATCAAGGGTAATGCCGGCGGCGATTACGAATTTTCGTACCATTTAAAAGATATTGAGGATAGTGAGGGTAAGGTTAAACTTTGGGTCAGACAGAAAACTGTAAATGAGGCAACTAAGTCTCAAATTGAGCTGGATTGCAAACGGAATACAGTTACCCTTTTGATAGTGTACTTTTTCAATGACCGAAACTGGCTGGAACAAGGCAAAATCAATGATGTGCCGCACACCGCATACATTCCTGCGGGGTCAGAATTAGAGAGCCTTGCCAAAGCTCTTTGTAAATAAAGTAATATTTAATCACCTGCAGATGATTCAATTGAAACTTTTGTTTTTTTCAACTTTCCTAACCGCCCTAACTTTAGCGGAAGCAGATTGGATAGCAATCGAAAGAGACGATAAATTCGATATCGGTCTATCTCAGGAATGGAATCTTCCGCCTTTGCGTGATGATTTTTACAGTATTCTGATGACCAAAACTTTTTTTAAAATTGAAGAAAGCGGTGTTTGGCAGAATGTTTGGAATTGGTGTAATCAGGAGTATACAAACAGATGCAAACTTAATGAGGGAAACTATGTCGCAGCTTACGTTAATATCTATAAAATAGACTGTACTTTGACAAAAAAGAGGTTCCAAATACTCAATAATTATTGGTTAGGTAGTAATGGTGACGAGTTCCACTGGAATATGGGGGTTGATCCGGATGGGGCATGGGTGGATGTCTACCCCGGGGATACACTGGATTTCCGCATAAAGCAGAATCAGGTTTGCGGGTAGTTGAAAAAAAATTTAGGAAAATATAGTTCTAAGCATTTTTCGTTTAAAGTGATTAATCTTAAAGCGTTTGTCGCACGCCAAAGTGTGAATTTGTTCTCAAAAGTCTTGAACCTATGGATCCTGTAAGTCAGGCGGTCGTTGGTGGGGCTTTTGCTAGCGTCGCAGCATCAAGGAAAAGGCTTTTAGCTGCTTCAATTCTTGGGTGCATTTCGGCTATGGTGCCTGATTTAGATATCTTAATAAAATCGACAACTGATCCTTTACTTGCTATCGAGTTTCACCGCCATTTTACGCATGCGCTAATTTTTATTCCGTTCGGCGGGCTTATAGTCACTACTATTTTATTTCCCATTTTGCGTTATTTTTTTAATTTTAAGACAGCGTATGTCATATCGACTATTGGATATGGTACACACGGATTGTTAGACGCATGTACGTCTTATGGGACTGTACTGCTTTGGCCATTTTCGGATGCTAGGATTGCGTGGAATATTATTTCTATTATTGATCCAGTTTTTACCTTGACTATAGTTGGCTTTATTGTTTTGATTATGATTACAAAAAAAAAATTATTCTGCTTGCTTTGTACAGCATGGATATTAGGTTATCTAGTTTTAGGTCTTTATCAACATGAAAGGGCGTTAAAGAAAATAACCCTTTTGGCCGCACAAAGAAATCACCTGCCAAATAAAATAATTGTCAAACCCAGCATTGGAAATTTGGTTTTATGGAAGTCGGTGTATAGCTATAACGACTATTTTTACATAGATGCGATTCGAGTGTTTGACTCATCATTAGTATGTCCAGGTGAAAAAATTTTAAAATTTAATCTTGAAAAACACATTCCTAAACTAGACAAAAGTAGTCAACAAGCGTTGGATATTGAACGGTTTAGGTGGTTCTCGAGTGATCATGTAGGTTTCATAGCCTCTTCGCGGTACATTATCGATGTTAGATATTCAGTAATTCCAAATACAACCGATCCTCTATGGGGTATAGGTGTTGACGTAAATAAAGGGAGAGAGCAACACGTAAAGTGGATAACAACACGAAATGCGAAATCACGCGATTTTAGACAGTTAATTAATTTAATAAAAGGACGGGGATGTTTTTAGAGTCTTTTACAGGGGAGCCTTGTCGCAGATCTCTGTCATGCTTAGATTTATTAGTTAAATTTTATCGATTTGTTTTTTCCTCCACAGGTAAGCAAATCGGTGAATATCGGTTTGTATAAAAAACTTAAGGAGTAGGAATTTCCATAATTAGAGGGTTTGCATTAGAAATAAATAGTTGAAGAATTATGTTAGGCTTATATCCTTCCCAAAAAACGCGAATTTATCTAGGGTTGATCGGTAAAAAATATTTTTTTAACGGGGGGTATCAGCCAGCATAAAAATAACGATACCAGTTCCATTTGGTGAGGTCGAAATATGAAAAGATGCATTATTTTTTTGTTGTTATGTTTTTCGACAAATGCCGCGAGTGATTGGGTCAAATTTGCAACTAACGATGAGGGTTCCGAGTATTTTTATGATATTAATAAAATTAGAAAGTTAGGTGACCGAGTTCTTTTGTGGGTCAGGACAAGGTATGCCGAGCCATCTAAATACAAAGACCAAAGCTCGGAAATTTATCAGCAGATAAATTGTACGGAATATTCATTTAGATACATTCAAGCGATCTACTACAAAGATAAAAATTGGAAGAGCGAAAGTGCCACAGAGGGTAAGCAGCCTAAAATAAATATCCCGGATGGATCTGCTATCGCATATTTGGCGAATATTGTATGTTCAGATTGATGGGAACAATTATAAGTAAAAGCAATCTCTGAAATGTTTATTTGGCTAATGCCACTTAATCGGATCGATTTTATTTTCTTGATTCTAATTTTACGGCAATTATTCCTGAAAAACCAATTACCAGTATTCCCAAAACTGAAAGAGAATCTGGGATCTCGTTGAAAACTAGATACCCGATTAGCGAGGCCCATGCTAAAGAGAGATAGTGATAGGGTTGAATGGTGGATACTGATACATACTTCAGTGATAAAATTAAAAAATAGTGCGCAAGTAATCCGACTACCGAAAGCGAAATAAGGAGAAAAGATTGTTGGAGATTGGGCGTTTGCCATGTTAGCGGTAGAACTAGGCTTGATATCAATGCGCCCACCATTGCAGAATAAAAAAGTGAGGTGTACGGAGATTCCGTCCCAGATATTTTTTTTGTTAGAACTTCGTAGGCACTATATAGGATAGCCGTAAGGACAGGTAATAAAGTTATCGGGGAAAAAAAGACGCCAGTGGGTTTTATAATAGCAATCACACCGATCATCCCAAAAAAAACTGCTATCCAAAGACGTGGCATTATTTTCTCTTTTAACAAAAATAAAGCCAAGACAAGTGTTAGTATTGGACTGATAAAAGTAATTGCCGTGGCATCGGCAAGAGGAAGGTATTTTAAGCTAACAAAAAAAGTGATACTTATTCCAACAATTAAAAAACCTCTTGCTACTTGTATAAAAACAAATTCAGTAGTGAAAAGGTTTTTACCAAGCTGAAATCCGCAAATGATGATCAACAAAAAAACTTGTATGACATACCTCACGCAGGTAATGTTGATCACCGAATACGATTGCACTAGATTTTTAGCAATTGCATCCATAATTGAAAAAAACAATGTCGCTGCAACAACAAGGCTTATGCCAGAAAATCTATTTGCCTCGGTTATGTCCATTTTATTTGGCACGATATCTTATGCCGCTGAATACCGGTAAATTCTATATCGATTTTGTTGCTGTTTCGGTTTGGCAATCATTACATATGCAAAGCATTTCAAGCTGAGGAGAAATTAGTTGGAATTTAGAACGTCGAATATCTCTTTGCAACTCCTCAATCAATGCACTATTACTGTCGATTTCCTTGACGGTTTCACATTTTTGGCAGATTAAAAATTGGGGAGTTCCATGATCGTGTTTGCACACGATGTGTGCACAGGCTATGAATTTGTTATGGGCCTGCAGTTTATGGACGAGCAGGTTTTCTTGGAGAAAACTTAATATCCTGTATATAGACGTCGCCGGCATTTCTTCTCCGTAGTTTTCTTTTAAATACGTTTTTATGCCGTATGCCGACGTTGGTTTTTTTCGGAGGAGCAAACACCGTAAAATCAATTGCCTTTTTAGTGTCAGACGGGTTCCTTTTCTTCTACAGTGTTGCTCCGCCCCCTTAATTATATTTTCTAGTTTAGTCATTAATTTATTTAAATTCTACTTCGTTGGATTTTCCGGATAACTTGACACTTCCTTGTTTGCCATCTTTTACCCAGTCAACTTTAAGGGTTTCAATTGCCGGAAAACTGTTTAGCAGCACCAAAGCTATCGATTTTAATTTTGAGCCATCTTTACATACAAATTGATAATTTGCCTCGACGTCACTGTGCACCTCACCGTCATCTCCATGCTCATCATGGTGATGCTCATCATGATGGTCATGTTCAGTATTATGCGCGGCGTCAGTTTTTTTGTCTAATAATGCTGAAACATCTACTAATACTTTTTTTGCCTGACAGCTGGTTCCTTTAAATGAAAACATCTTTTTGGTATTTTTCAGAGTTTTCTCTGCTGCCTTTACAGTATCAATTTCGGACTGTGTTGATGCTTCGTATTCAAAGCCAACTATATTCGCAGAGGGCGAATCGAGGTTGAATTCAAGGGAATTTCCGTCGATAACGACGTTTGCTTCTGCATATCCATGCAGATGAGCATCTTGAGTTCCATGTTTTTCCTCATCATCGTGATGTTCATCGTGGTGATGTTCATCGTGTTCATGACTTCCAGCAAAACAATAAGAACAGATTAGTAAAGAAAATGAGAATAAGAGTGTAATGATGCGCATATAGTTCTCCTTATAAAAATCAAACGTTTTATTTGCCTGATTTATAAGCTGTGAAAGACGGCACTGCTGCCGCTAATAATGTTGCAAAAATGACAAATATTAAGAAAATTGGACTACTATTTGAAAAAATGTTGGAAGTAATATGGAGACCAAAATGCGATATCAGCAAATCACGAACCAACTCAAGACAAAAATAGAGCATTATTGCTCCCAAAAAAATACTCGTGAGACTTATCAAAATGGCTTCTAACTCTATTAACAGAAATAGAAAGAATGGTGGTGCACCAACGACTCGTAGTAGTCGTATTTCTTGTTGTCTTTCTCGGATGGACGCTAAAAGCATCGCGCTAAGACCCAACAAGGCAGCTACAAGCACAAGAGCAGAAACTAAACGAAGTGTATTTTCAAGAATTCCCATCATTTGCCACAATTCTGAGAGGGCTACACCGGGTAGGATGGCCATGAGAGGTTCCTTGTTGTAATTGTTTATCGCACGTTGTACACGAAAAGTTGCAATTCGGGATTTTAAACCTACCATGAAGGCTGTAATGGTTTTTGGTTCTAGAGTCATTTTCTCAATTTGCTCAATCGTTAACGTACTGCCGCGAATTTTTACTCCCTGTTTCCAATCAATATGAATTGCTTCTATTCCCTGAAGGCTGACATGCAGTGATTGATCAACCGGTGTGCCAGTGGGCTCCAAAATCCCCACAACAGTAAATGGCCTATCATCATGTAGGCTAAAGCTGGTTTTGCTTACACCGTGCGCTACCACAATTTTATCGCCTAGTTTGTATCCGAGTTTGGTTGCCACATCAAAGCCCAACACCACATCTAACATTTTTTCGAAAGGTTTTCCCTCAAGAAAAGTCAGGGAGCGTTTATTACCATAGCTAAAGTACTTAAAATAATCGTGGTTAGTTCCAATTACGCGGTATCCTTTGTGCGAATCCCCCAATGAGATAGGGATAGCCCATTCTACATTTCTGCTTGAAGAAATTCTTTGAAAAGAATCCCAAGTAATATTATTAGTTGGTGTGCCGACACGGAATACTGAGTACAAAAGCAAGTTAACACTTCCTGTTCTTGCTCCCACAATGAGGTCTGTTCCCGAAACTGTATTGGTAAAACTTTCTTTTGCCTGATGTCTGACATGTTCAACACCTAACAACACAAAAATACTGACCGTCATCGCCAATATTGTCATTACAACTGAGCCTTTTCGGTTAATCAGACTTTGTAATGCAAGTTTGATAAACATTATATGCCACTACCTTTATTGAGATTATTCAGAGATTCTTTTCGGTCAAAATTTTTTGCGAGTGTTGTATCGTGACTGACAAATATTAATGTCGCTTGGTGTTTTGTAACAAGAGATTGCAAGGCAGACATAAAATGATCCCGATTATTTGAATCTAGCGATGACGTAGGCTCATCGGCTATTAGTAGTTCGGGCGTGTTAATAAATGCTCTGGCTATAGCAATTCGTTGTTGCTGGCCCACGCTTAAACGGGAGGTAGGCTTTCGCCAATCTGACTGTGCGATATTTAAACTTTGTAACAATTCCTCTATTTCCTCGCGAGGGTCGTGATGTTTATTTTTATTGCAAAAATGTCGCGCTAACTGAATATTGTTTATGGCATCCAAGTAAGGAATCAAATTAAATTGTTGAAAAACATATCCAATGTGATTAGCACGGAAGCGATCCCGTTCACGGTTGCTCATCTTCTCAAGATTTTTTCCAAGCACACATAAACTTCCGTTAGATACCGGTAATATTCCGCTCAGTAAGTTTAACATTGTGGACTTTCCGCAGCCCGAAGGTCCATGAATGAAAACTCGCTCGCCTTTTTTTACCGACCAATGCTCGATATTTATAGTGAGATCATCTTGCGATGAATGATAACAAAATCGGACGTTTTGCAACTCTAGTGCTATCATGATTCCGGGATTCCTTAGAGTATAGTGATATCAATTTCAATGATACAATGTTTCATAATTATTTGATATCGAATTGATGGGAGCTGGGATGAAAATTAGTAGAATGGTGGGTTTAGGAGCGATAGTGGTTCTCCCTATTCTGCTGCTCATTGTCGACTTATTACTATTGAAAGAGGAAAAAACTTCCCCGCAACATGCGAATCCCTACGAGCAGATCGACGTGCCGACCATGGTGGGTCCTATGACGGAAGTGCAAGTTGTGGCTGTG
>PAHB01000106.1 GCA_002704665.1 Pseudomonadota bacterium | reverse complement strand
TCTATCTAATACGGGTTTACCCTCTTTTTGATTATTGAGGTGGGACCGACTTACCCAATCGCACAATCTTAAATACCCGTTTTTATTTTGCACTAAAAGAATCAAACGGGAAGGCCTGTCGGCATGTTTTGCGGCAGATACCCAAATATCGCACCCTATGATCGGCTTAATTCCGTATTTTCTCGCCTCTTTGAAAAATTTGACCATACCAAAAAGATTCCCCAGATCGGTAACCGCAATAGCAGGCATTTGATCCTCGGACGCAGCCCGACACAAATCTTTTATCCTCAAAATTCCATCCGACAAAGAATATTCAGTATGTAATCGAAGATGTATATAACTCGGGTGAGACATGATGTATATTTGAAGTTTATTCCTGATGAGATTTAATTTTATGAGAAAGGCAATCTGGTATTTCGACTTTTTATCGCCATACGCGTATTTGCAGTCTGCCATAATTGGAAAATTAACGGGACATATTTTTTTAGAACCTAAGCCAGTTCTTTTTGCCGGTATTTTAAATCACCACGGTCAACTCGGTCCGGCTGAGATTCCGTCAAAACGGAATTTTATCTTTCAACAAAGCCTATGGTTAGCAAAAAAATATAATATTGCCCTAAAATTACCACCCTTTCATCCCTTTAATCCCCTGCCTGCTCTTAGGTTAGCCATAGCAGTTGACGGAGACATGAAAAAAATTCTCAGGATTTTTGACTTCATCTGGAAAGAAGGTGGTGACATCGAGAATCATAATGAATTTCAGAAACTAGGAAATGATTTGGGCGTTAAAGATCCTCATGCCGTTATTCAGCTCACAAGTGTCAAACAAAAATTAAAAGAAGAAACAGATCGTGCCATATCACAAGGGGTATTTGGTGTGCCCAGCATAGTCTTGGACAAGCAAATTTTTTGGGGGCTCGATGCAACTGACTTTGTGTTAGATTATCTACAAAATACGGTAGCTATAAAACAAACTATAATTAATGAAGTCCTGAACTTTAAAGTTGGGAAAGCTAAGAGAAAAAAACCGAACCAATGAGACCATCTTCAAGCCTTTTTTTTGATGTAAGGGGCTTAAAATATCATATTAGGGAATGGGGTAACAAAAAAGGGAAACCGCTATTCCTTCTCCACGGTTGGATGGACGTCTCAGCATCTTTTCAGTTTACTGTGGAGCACCTAAGCCGTGATTGGCGGGTTCTAGCTCCGGATTGGAGGGGTTTTGGGCTCTCGGAGTGGACAAAAACCGAATACTGGTTCCAAGACTACGTTGCTGATTTCAATTGTATTGTTGAAAAATTAGCACCCACCGGAACCATATCGTTAGTTGGCCACAGCATGGGAGGAAACATAGCGGGTATTTTCGCTGGTGTTCGTCCCGATAAAATCTCGCGACTGGTTCTTGCGGAGGGCTTCGCGATAAGACCGGTAAATGTAAACAAATCCCCAGAAAGATATATCAAATGGTTCGATTGCATCAAATCTCCCAAGCGACTTCGGCCGTATTCTACTTTCTCTGACGTAGCAAAACGTCTCATTACTAATACTCCAAACATGGATCCAAAAAACGCAGAGTTCCTAGCCCTTCACTGGGCACATAAAACAAAATTCGGTACGATTGAATTGCGGGCTGATCCAAAACATAAACATCCCAGTCCCGCACTATATCAGAGCAACGAGGCCCTTTCTTATTGGAAAAGAATCAAGTCTCCTGTAATGTGGATTCACAGCGACAGCAATTGGTTGAAAAATTTCATGAAATATCAGTTTAGTGAAATAAACATTTATAGAAAAGCTTTCGAAAAATTGACTGAATCAACCATAGAAGGATCTAGCCACATGATGCATCTTGACCAACCAAAAAAGTTTGCAAAAACGATTGAAAATTTTTTAATTGATTGAATATATTAGGATGCCATTTTTATAAAAATACAGGATTAATTTATGAAATTGACTACAAAAATACTTATCGCGATGATGCTTGGAATACTGTTAGGAGTCACTTTCAACTTACTAAAAGAATCCAATTTAGTTGAAACATCCCTTATTGATATTTTTGATAGTTTTGTCATTGAAGGGCTTTTTGAGGTTATAGGGAAAATATTTGTAGCCAGTCTTAAAATGATGGTTGTACCTTTAGTATTCATTTCTCTAGTTTTAGGGACTAGTGCCCTCGGAAATAACACTCGGATGGGGCCAATGGCGGGTAAAGCTATTATCCTATATCTAATTACAACAAGCATCGCTATTAGTCTCGCAATAATAATGGCTAATGCTATCGATCCTGGAGTAGGAATGGATCGGTCTACGGACGTTGAATTTACAGGAAAGGAAGCTCCACCTTTGAAGGACGTATTTGTCGAAATGGTGCCGACCAATCCAGTGCTTGCAATGGCTGAGGGAAACATGCTCCAAATTATAATATTTTCCATATTGATGGGAATCGCATTAAGTAAGGTTGGCGAAAAAGGCAAACAAGTTTTACAAGTTTTTGAAAGCGCCAACGCAATAGTAATGAAAATGGTATTAATTTTAATGCACCTAGCTCCAATTGGTGTATTTGCCCTACTCGCTCGATTATTTTCAGAAATTGGAATTACGGCAATATGGGATTTAGCGGCTTATTTTTTTACAGTTCTATTTGTTTTGCTTCTCCACGGGACTGTGATATACGGAACGTTCATAGCTGTTTTCGGTAAACTATCGGCTACACAGTTCTTCTATAACGTTAAACCAGCGATAATCTTTGCGTTTTCGACCGCTAGCAGCAATGCAACTATTCCGGTATCAATGGAAGTAGCTGAAAAACGACAAGGGGTAAGAAAGAGCGTCAGTTCCTTTGTTGTTCCATTAGGAGCCACTATAAATATGGATGGAACGGCAATAATGCAAGGAGTTGCAACGGTCTTTATTGCTCAAGCCTATAACGTAGAGATAGGCTTAGCTGGTTATTTAACAGTCATATTGACCGCTACCCTCGCGTCGATAGGAACAGCGGGCGTTCCAGGGGTAGGGTTAATTATGTTATCCATGGTTTTACAGCAAGTTGGTTTGCCAGTGGAAGGGATAGCCCTTATTTTAGGGGTAGATCGACTGCTTGACATGGTACGAACTTCCGTAAATGTGACCGGCGATTCTATGGTATCAACAATTGTAGCCAAATCAGAGAACTTATTAGATGATACAACTTTCCATAGCCGCCAAGATTAAAAAGAGCTATTGTTTTTTAAAAATAAAAGCCCCGGTACAAGGCTTAACACACCGAGCATAACGAAGGGATATGCATAACTACTTGTCATGATATATGCCGTCCAAAATAACATTGGAATAATTACAACTCCAGAATAAGTTACCGTTAGCGATCCACCTGTGGCTGCGGCCACTGTTTGAGGCTTAACAATGTTCGCAACTTCCGCTAAATAAACTCCATTCCATCCTGCGGCCGATGCGCCGTATATTATTGCCAATCCGTAAACTAAGATAAGAGGCCAGCTAGGGGATACCAAGCTTACAGCAAAAGCTGATATCGACATTATTAAACCGAGAATACCAAGCACGAACCTAGGTGATAGAAAATTATCAGAAACATAGCCCCAAAATAGCCTTCCGAAGGCGCCACCAAGCATCGCTGCAGACAGGGCACCCCCAGCAACAGTTATTGATAACTCTGCGCTCTCAGTGAGTAAAACTACTAAAAATGTTCCAAGACTCATTTGCATTCCAGAATAAATACCAGACGATAGCGCCAGTTCTTTTAAACGGCTGTTTCCGAAAATTAACTTTAAGGGAGTAAAAATATCGCTTTTATCAGCTGAGTCAAATTTTGGCTTTTCGGCATCTATTATTTTTTGAAAAAAATTCGATGATGCCATCAGTATGATTCCAATAAAAGCCACAATCACCGCCGCTTTTTGCCATCCGAATGCCACCAGCAAACCGGGCACCAACAAACCAGCAGCCGCACCACCTAACGGCACCCCACTTTGCTTGATCGAAAATATTAAACCCCTTAAATTTTGAGGCACAGAGTTTGCCAATATCATAGACGAGGCGGGAGTTATAGGTCCATATCCAAAACCGATAATTATAGCTCCGACACCAATTACAAGATGATTAGGAATAGTCATAAGCAGCATTCCCAATGACGTAAGAAGAATACAAAGCTGGCTTACCCTTATCGCGCCCATTTTATTCAATATTTGACCGGACAACAAAGTTGCAAAGACTGAGGAAAGATATATTAAGGAAGTAACCATACCCACCGCTGCGGCCTCAACTCCGATATCAAACTGTGCTTGCGGAGCAAGAATAGGCGGAGTAAAAACTACTAGGGAAACTTGAGTCTGGATCGCGAGTGTGACTATTAACGGAATGATATAAACAGGCATTACTATAAGAGTTAATGCGAAGCAATCTTAAATGCTTGATTAAGATCCCAAAGAATATCGTTGATCGACTCATGACCTACAGACAGTCTTATCATATCAGGCGAAATTCCAGCCTTTCGTTGGTCCTCCTCTGATAATTGACGGTGAGTGGTTGAGGCAGGGTGAATTATCAGGCTTTTAGCATCCCCAACGTTAGCAAGGTGCGAAACAAACTCGAGCGCCTCGATAAACTTCTCTCCACTCTTCGCGCCTCCCTTTATTCCAAAAGTCAATATTGACCCTGACCCGTTTGGTAAGTATTTTTGTGAAAGGTCATAATATTTATTGCCTTCAAGAGAAGGGTAATTTACCCACAATACGGCTGGATGATTTTCTAAAAACTGTGCTACATCTTTTGCATTTTTTACATGTCTTTCCATCCGCACATGTAACGTCTCCACTCCCTGAAGAAGAAGCCAAGCATTCATTGGAGATATTGAAGGCCCCAAGGTTCTGAGCGTTTCCATCCGCGCCTTCATGGTAAATCCAAAATCACCAAAGGTTTCAAAAAAACGAACCCCATGATACCCTTTGGAAGGTTCTGTCATCATTGGAAAATTTCCATTGTCCCAGGGAAATTTCCCCGACTCAATTATAATACCTCCCATCGTGGTGCCATGTCCTCCTAAAAATTTAGTAGCAGAGTGAACAACAATATCAGCTCCATGCATAATTGGCTTACAAAGGTAGGGTGAAGCAAAAGTATTATCAATTATTAGAGGAATACCAGCATCATGGGCAATAGACGCAACGGCCTCTATATCTAAAACGTTAATACTAGGATTACCCATTGTTTCAGCATAAATAGCTTTAGTATTTTTAGTAATCGCGCTTCGAAAATTCTCAGTATTATCAGGATTAACAAAAATAGTATTTATCCCAAATTGTCGAAAGGTAACATCAAAAAGCGAGTAACTCCCGCCGTATAGTGTGCTCGCAGAAACCAAGTCATCGCCCTTGCGAAGTAACGTTAACAAAGCACACATTTGTGCAGCTTGACCTGAGCTGGTGGCTAACCCAGCTCTTCCTCCTTCCAAAGCAGCCATTCGCTCTTCAAATACTGCCGTTGTCGGATTGGTTAACCTTGTATAAACATTTCCAAATGTTTGAAGATTAAAAAGACTTGCAGCATGTTCCGCCGATTCAAACACATACGAGGTGGTCTGATAAATCGGTGTCGCCCTCGACCCAGTCTGATTATCTGGAATTTGTCCAGCATGCAAGCAAAGTGTATCAAAATCAAATTCTCTATCTTCCATTTTTATTTCTCTGTAGGTCGTTAAAGTTTTTTTTACAGACTAATCTAAACTAGACGCTTAGCGGAGATAATTTTGGTGTTAACCCCAATCCAATTTAGCCCTCCAAAAATCCTCGCATGCTCAATTTTCACACATCGATTCTGCACGCAATCCATTCCCGCATCAGTAATTTTTTTTGCAGCTAGTTTATTTTGAACCCCCAACTGCATCCAAAATACTTTAGCGTTAGCACTTATCGCCATCGGAACCAACGCATCGATATCCTCGCTCTTTCGGAAACAATCAACAATATCAATTCTCTCCTTTACTGCCTCTAGGCTTGGGTAGCATTTCTCGCCCAACACTTCTGAATACGCCGGATTGACAGGGATTATCCTATAACCATTCTCTTGCATATACTTAGCCGCGAAATAACTTGGCCGGTGCCATTTCGCTGATAAGCCCACCACTGCTATGTTTTTATTATCTTTGAGAATTTTTCTCAAGGTTTTAATATTGTTACCATCGAACATTTCTTTCTACCTAAAGTACGTATTATCTTATTTTAACACCAACTCAATTAATTTTAATTTGATAGTTCCATTATTATTTTTCTTTTGTTGAATGGTTGCTCAGCTAAGGTTATTACTTCGTCAAAAAAACTTGGAAAATCCTTTTTTTTATCGAGAAGATTTGTAAAAAAAGGAACATACTCTGAATAGTTGGCTATCGCTACTAAAACTGCATTATTTAACGTTTGCGAAAATAACCAATCATACCTATTTTCTCGCGGCCATGTTTGTCTAAAAGTGTTATATTCCGCTTTCAATTGATTAAACATTATTGCTTTTTCTCTCAGTTTTATACTTTCAGTCATGTCAGATTTATATAAAAAAGTCAGTTCATCTTTTTTTTGTTCTAATATTTCGAAGAAATTTTTTTTACTCAAAAGATGCTCTTCCCATACTGCTCTATCTACTTGTGAGCCATTTGCACTCAACCACCTTTTAACTCCTTCATTTTCTATACACACAGCGAACGATTCGTTGAAAGTAGTATCGTCTTTCACATATACAATCTGATGAGCTAATTCATGAAACACCAAGCGAACCAAATCAATATCTGAATAATTTACAAATGTATTTAAAACCGGATCGGAGAACCATCCCAGTGTTGAATATGCTGAAACTCCACTAAGAAACACATCCATACCCTCTGTTTTTTTCTTTTCTAGAAATATTTTTGCTTCATTTCTTTTAAAATATCCCCTGTAGGTAACGCATCCAGCAAAAGGGAAACACCACTGCTCCGCATCAAGAGAAAGCGCGGGCGTAACAAAAACATTCCAGACTACATATTTTCTCTTGATGTCAGAGTAATACAGATAGCTCTTGTTATTTTTGAGACCCAATTCTCGTGTTGCGAAATTTCTTATTTTTAATATTTTTTTTAACTGGAATTTTGTCTCATCGTCGACAGCATTTTGCTGCAATAATTTTTCTATAGATTTTGAATTTCGGAAAAGCTCTACCTGTCCCAAAATAGCTTGGGTGTAATAGTGAGACGACTGGCAACCACTCATACAAATTAAAAGCGATATTAATGCTATTCGTTTTAAGTACACGAGAGGTTACAATTTACGATTCTTTCAAGGCTCTAGCTGAAATAAAGTCCCAGCTAGAGTTCTTGCGCATCTAAGATAAAACGCCCTAGGGACGATCCATCTCACAACTATGAGGAAGAATGTTTTGTTCAGCCTCAATTTTTACATCAGTATCCCAACCATATTCGGTATCATCAGCAGAGTACTTTAATCCTTCGGATGTATTTCGCAGCGTTGCGACATACAATGGCAATATCAATTGGTGGTCATCCGGGCGCATCCAAACCTCGCCTACGCCTCCATCGTATCTAAACCCCTCAAGGGCATAAGCAACGTCGGTAGGATTCGCAGAACCTGCTTTTCTTATAGCTGCCGCAAAAATATCGATAGCATATTTTTGGGGGATAAAACCCCAGTCTTCGTCATACTGCTCTATATAATCAAGGTAGTACTTCTCCAACGGATAACCAGCAATGTTTGCATGCCACCCCATCACGGTTTTTACTCTTCCTACACCATACGGGCCTATTGCTCTGGGTGTACCTATTAGGTAAGCGTAGTTGGTGTAAACCGCCACGTTTAGGCCAGCTTCACCAACAGCTTTAGCGAAAAGACCAAGGTCTGATCCCCAGTTACCAGTATAAATAGCATCCGCCCCCGACGCCTTTATCTTTGATACGTAAGGCGCAAAATCTTTAATTTTTCCAAGGGGGTGCAATTCGTCACCGACAATTTCTATATCAGGTCTTTTCTTTGCAAGCATCTCATTGGCCGATTTTTGAACAGAATGACCGTAGGAGTAATCTTGATTGAACAAATATATTTTTTTGATATCGTCACGATCCGCTATAGCGGTAGTAATCGCGTCGGATTTCATAAAAACATGGCTGTCAAAACGGAAGTGATAGAAATGACACTTTTCATTTGTTAAAGGTGGGTCAATAGCGGCTAAGTTTAGATAAAGCACCTCATCCCCGGGATTTCGCTCGTTATGTTTTCGTACGGCATCGGTTAGCGAATGGGCAACATGTGAGCCCGCTCCTTGCGCAACAAATCTTACTCCCTGACTTATCGCGCTTTTGAGTGCCACCAAAGCTTCTTGCGGGCTAGCCTTGTTATCAAAAACCACCATCTCAAGTTTTGAGTTGCCAATGATTCCCTCTTGGTTTGCCGCATCAATAGCTTTTTGAATATGCCCGCGGGTTAGGGATCCTTGCTGAGCGAAAGCGCCAGTCATTGGATCAATTACCCCTATTTTTATAACGTCGGGGACCTTGTTGGCCACGGCAGAATCAGTACCGCCTTCTTTATTTTCATTTCCACAGCCCAGTAATATCAAAGACGCAAGTGTTACAGCCAGAAACTTTGTTGATCGCATGAATCTCCCCTTTATGATTGTACTGGCATAACTATACTAGCCTCGATCCAGCCAGCAAAGTATTTTTTAGAACCCGCATTACTTATGCTGCCTGGCTATAGAGTATAAATATTAGTCCCTAAATTGTCTGAAAAAAACGCTGAGCTCTCTTGCCATTAACTCAGGATTTTCCATTGCTGCAAAATGCCCCCCTCGCGTCGCGGTCGTCCATCTTTGTAAGTCAACAAAAACTTCCTCTGCAATTTCTCTCGGCGGTCGCAATATCTCTTTTGGGAATTCAATATATCCAGTGGGAATTTCAACCTGCTGATCTCCAACTATGGGCCACACCCCATGATGCCTTGCAAAATATGGCCAAAAAGACGCTCCAATCGATCCGGTTACCCAGTACAACATAATATTTGTGAGCAATTTATCTTTACCCAAGTAAGCCTCTAAATCACCTTTACAGTCAGACCAAGTAAAAAATTTTTCAATAATCCAAGCCGCCAATCCGACCGGAGAATCATTAAGAGCGTAGGATAATGTTTGGGGTTTGGTGCCCTGGATCCACTGATACCCAGTTTCCTCTTTGAGAAATTTTTCTAGCTCTTTGGCATATTTCTGTATGTTTTTTGAAGGGCTTTTACGGTATAGGTTCAAATCCCGGGCCATAGGCAAAAAATTAAGGTGTATTCCATGTAGTATCTCTGGACGCGATGCAGCGAGGATGGTGGTTATAAATGCACCCCAGTCACCACCCTGTGCCCCGAACACTTCATACCCCAACACGTCCCGCATTAATTGCGCGAAAGTATCCGCAATATCTTCTGCAGAAAATCTTTTTTGATCAGGCTTAAATGAAAAATTGAACCCCGGCAGAGATGGCACAACAACGGTAAATGAATCCTTTTCATCTCCCCCATAGGATTTTGGGTCCGTCAACATGGGAATCAACTCATTGAATTCGAAAAATGAGCCGGGCCATCCGTGAGAAAGAAGCAATGGAATTGGCTTTGGCCCTTTCCCCAACTCATGTATAAAATGAAGCTCGATGCCGGAGACGTTGACTGTAAACTGATCAAATCGATTAAGAGCGCTCTCATGCTCACGCCAATCGAAGTCCGTCTGCCAATAATCCACCAATTCTTTCAAAAATGCTTTGTTTGCTCCGAAGGTCCATCCGCTATCCGGAATTTCGTCAGGCCAACGGGATCTTCTTAGCCTGAAGTTCAAATCTTCAAGTAATGAGTCAGGGATATTGATTTGAAAAGGAGTCGGAGATACCATTTATTTTTACCGTAAAATTGTGATCTGTTTGCTTCTGTGTATCAGATTTTTGAACCCCCAGCTCTCTCTTTTAACTCCTCAGCCGGCTCCAAAGACTTCATAACTTCATCGAAGCGCAAGCGCGCGAGATTTCTTTGACTCTCATTCATTTTTTCGCTCAGGAACACTTTTTGGCGGCGCGCTTCCTGAATTTCTTCCACTTCCTGCGCGCTGAATTTTGATTCCGCAGCTGCAACCCACGCATATGCCTCAATTAAATCTATTTCCCCTACTAAACCCTGGGTATAAAACCGGCTCAAAGCTGA
>PAHB01000105.1 GCA_002704665.1 Pseudomonadota bacterium | reverse complement strand
TCTCCGACTTTTATATTTTCCACGTTGGGACCCAATTCTTTAACTATTCCGGCCACTTCTCCCCCGGGGGAGAAAGGAAATGCAGGCTTAAACTGGTATTTACCTTGAATAATTAAGGTATCAGGAAAATTTACACCACACGCTTTGACGCTGACCACAATTTCACCATCACCGGGTTTTAAAGAATCGATTTCCTCCAGTACGAGTTTCTCCGGTAATCCGTATTCTTTGCATAATACAGCTTTCATTTTTACCCCATCCTTGTTGTTGTTAACTTTTTTTTAATATTTTCTCTACTTGAATCCAACCAGCCTCCGCCAAGGGTCGTGCCTTTTTACCTTGCTCCTCAGCGTGTTTACTCGCTGCGGTACCATCCTTGAAGCGTCCCATTATTCCCTGACAAATAGCCCCTAGCCGAAACATGTTGTACGCGGCATAAAAATCCCAATTTAATATTTCTTTACGGTCAGTTTTTGTGCAATACATTCTTACATACTCCGTTTCATCAGGTATTCCCAATTTCTTGAGATCCTCTCCACCTATCCCTCTGAATTGTTGTCGAGTGAGTCTCCAGTACATACAATGATAGGCAAAATCAGCCAAAGGGTGCCCAAGAGTCGATAACTCCCAGTCGAGGACTGCCATTATTTGCGCTTTTGTTGGATGAAATATTACATTATCCAAGCGATAATCCCCATGAACAATACCAAATTCCTCATCTTTCGGAATATTATCAGGAAGCCATTCCATTAAGTTTTCCATAGCTTCTATGCGCTCGGTCTCCGAAGCCCGATACTGCTTACTCCATCTACTTATTTGCCTACCAATGTAATTCCCAGGTTTCCCAAAACTTTCCAAACCTATCTCTTTGTAGTCAATTCTATGCAGTTCCGCGATAACCCTGTTCAACTCTTTATATATACTTTTTCGCTCATGCGATGACAGCAAGGGTAAAGTCTGATCCCAAAATACTCTACCCTCAACATATTCCATTATATAGAACATAGTACCGATAACAGATTCATCCTCGCACAAACAATATGATTTTGGTACAGGCACCTCAGTATTTTGTAACGCCGAAATGACCTTGAATTCGCGGTCAACAGCATGGGCCGAGGGCAATAACTTGCCGGGCGGTTTCCTACGCAAGACGTATTTTTTTTTATCTGTAGAAATCCGATAAGTTGGATTAGATTGTCCACCTTTGAACTGTTCGACCGTGAGATCTCCCGAAAAATCCTGGACATTTTTTTCCATAAAATTCTGAAGGCTTTGTATCCGGAACTTATTTCGGTCTACCACAGGCATCGTTCCCACAAATTGCTCTTGCATTTTTTTTCTCCCACGATCCTATATTAGAATTGCATGCTAGAATCTTATTCTATATTGGAAAGGGAACTTTTATGAAACATTTTAACGATAAAGTTGCGGTAATTACTGGCGGCGCCAGTGGCCTAGGGAGGGCAATGGCAAATCGTTTTGCGAAAGCAGGTATGAAACTCGTTATTGCAGATATAGAGGAAAAGTCCTTAGAAGAAACAGTCAGTTCTTTTGAAAGCCAAGGATATAAAATTATAGGGAAACATTGCGATGTTTCGAAGGCAGAGGATGTTGAAGGGCTTGCGGAAACTTCCCTGAAAAACTTTGGATCGGTGGACATCCTTTGTAACAATGCTGGTGTCTCGGTCACGGGCCGCGCTTGGGAGCATTCTAGAGCGGAGTGGGAATGGGCAATCGGCGTAAACATCTGGGGAGTGATTAATGGAATAAAAACATTTACCCCAATCATGCTTAATCAAGATTCTGACGGGCATATTATCAACACTGCATCCGTGGCAGGGCTATTGTCCCTACCGCAAATGAGCGTCTATTGCTTAACTAAACACTCCGTAGTAACTTTGACCGAAAGCCTTTATCACGATTTAATTGAAATTGGTGCGAAAATTAGCTGTTCCGTTTTATGTCCAGCTTACGTCCCGACAAATATTTCAAAGTCCGAGAGGAATCGTCCAAACCATCTAAAGGATTCGAGAATCAAAACTGAGGAAAATATTCGAATGGAGAAAAAGTTAGAGTATGCGGTCGAATCCGGTAAAATATCCGCAGACAATGTAGCTGAATTGGTTTTTGAAGCAATTGTGGAGAACAAGTTCTACATATTAAGTCATCCTCGAATAAAACCAACGGTCGAGGAGAGGGTGAACGACATACTTAAAGATAAACAACCAACTAATACTTTTAGTAAATAATTTGGATAATCAAGATAACGATCTTACCAGAGAAGTTTCTAGACGCAGGACCTTTGCAATAATTTCGCATCCTGATGCCGGCAAAACCACGTTAACTGAAAAATTGTTATTATTTGGTGGTGCAATTCAAGCGGCGGGAACCGTCAAAGCCCGTAAAAGCGGGCGCTACGCAACCTCAGATTGGATGCAAATTGAAAAAGAGCGCGGCATCTCTGTCGCGAGCTCCGTGATGCAGTTTGAACATAAAAACTTTGTAATAAACTTACTCGACACGCCCGGGCATAGGGACTTTTCGGAGGATACATACCGCGTACTTACTGCAGTTGACTGCGCGCTAATGGTTATAGATTGCACAAAGGGGGTCGAACCACAAACAATAAAACTTTTAGAAGTTTGCCGTGCTCGAAAAACACCAATTATAACTTTCATCAACAAACTAGATAGGGAGGGAAGAAATCCATTAGAGTTAATTGATGAGATTGAAGCTATCTTGCAAATTCACTGTACCCCTATGACTTGGCCAATAGGCATGGGAAAAAGATTTGCAGGAATTTATGATCTTCAACAGCAGGAAACAATTTTATACTCGGAACAAGAAGGAAACGAACCTGTTTTGACTGAGAAAATCAAAGGATTTGCTGAGGCCAAATTGCAACATACCAATCAGTTAGAAGTCAACGATGCCAAAGAAGAAGTTGGCTTGATAAAGTCGGACTCTAGGGATTTTGAAAGTAGTGGGTTCTTAAATGGGGAACTATCTCCTGTTTTTTTTGGATCAGCTATGAATAATTTTGGCGTAGACAAAGTTTTGGATATGTTAGTGGACGAAGCTCCTCCGCCTCTTCCAAGGCAATCATTACAAAGAAGCGTAAAACCCAATGAAGACAAATTCTCCGCATTCGTTTTCAAAATACAGGCGAATATGGATCCCCAACACAGGGATAGGATAGCCTTCCTCCGACTATGCTCAGGAACGTTTCATAGAGGTATGAAACTATTCCATACTAGAACGAAAAAAGAAATTAGGGCTAATCAAGTTGTTTCCTTTTTGTCAAAGAAAAGGGATATCTTAGACGGGGCTTGGCCCGGAGATATAATTGGACTCATTAATCATGGAAATATAGATATTGGAGATACCTTTACACAAGGAGAGAAAATAACTTTCACCGGTATTCCATACTTTGCACCAGAAATTTTCAAAGGTGTCACTCTTCAGGATCCATTAAAAAGTAAGCAACTGCAAAAAGGGCTCCAGCAATTAGGAGAAGAAGGTGCTATTCAAGTTTTCAAACCAGTGGTAGGCAATGAAATAATTTTAGGTGCAGTCGGTTTACTCCAATTTGATGTAGTTTCACATCGACTTAAAACAGAATACGGGGTCGATGCAACAACCCGAAGCCTTAATTTTTACGGAGCTCGATGGATAACGAGCAATGACAGCCATAAATTAGAGAATTTTAAAAAGTTGCTTGAGAGTAATTTGGCATACGATGCATCAAACAGCCTCGCATTTCTCGCGACATCAAAACCAAACCTCGATCTTACAATGGAGAAATGGCCAGCAATTGATTTTCATTCAACTAGGGAGCACGCGCAAAAAATATCAAGTGATTGAATGGTTTTCTTCTAGATATGACGGCGTAAAAAATCATCAATTCGGGCAATGCCTGATTTGATATCCTCGACTGATGCAGCATAACTAAAACGTATATGTTGTTCATTTTCAGACACCCTTGTGCCAAAATGAATATCTGCTAAAACTGCAACTCCAACCTCCTCCAACAGCCTTATTCTAAAGTGTTCAGAGTCTTTAGAACCCGTAATATTACAGGCCTCTGTCACGTCCGGCCAAATGTAAAAAGCCCCTCCCGGATTTAAACATTTCACTCCAGGCAATTCGCTGATGAGCTCAACAATAATGTCACGTCTTTCCAAAAAACTCTTTTTCATCGCAATCGCATGATCTTGAGGACCTGAAAAAGCCTCAACCGCGGCCCATTGGCTGATCTGAGATGCACACGATTCCGTATTTGTAACCCACTTTGAAAAAACCGGCGCCAATGTCTGATTGACCGCAAACCCCAACCTCCAACCCGTCATTGCCCACGTTTTTGAGGCACCATCGCACAAAATTAATCTCTCTCGCAAATCATCAAACTGCGAGAGTGAAACAAACTTTTGGTCGTAACATAACTGCGAGTAAATTTCATCGGCAAAAATCCAACACCGCGGATTTTTCCTCAAAACATCTACGACCTCTTTCATATCGTGCAAAGGTATACTCCCACCTGTAGGATTGTGAGGTGAATTAATAATTATCAATTTGGTATTCTTATTTATTTTTGAATCTAACTCACCAGCGTCAAGGCTGAAATTATTTTCCTGCCGAACATTGAGTGGAACGGGAATAGCTCCCATCGCCCTAATTTGGGATTCGTAAATAGGAAATCCGGGATTAGGATAGATAACCTCGTCACCAACACCAAAATCTGTTGTCGCAAGAATACTGTACATAATAAATGGTTTCGCCCCAGCACCAATGACTACATCTTCCGGAGAGATTTTTACGGATCTTGTTCGCATAATATAATCGGCCACTGCTTGCCTTAATTCCAAGATGCCTGAAGACGGTGTATACCCGTGTCTACCGCCGTTTATCGCCTTTATTCCAGCTTCCTTAATATTGGGTGGCGTCTCAAAGTCTGGCTGACCGATACAAAAAGAGATAACGTCACGCCCTTCACGAATTAATTCGTTAACTTGGGCAAGTACAACAAACGCATTCTCTGTGCCCAACCTCATGGATCGCTCTGATATTTCAGCCATACCTAGTCCCTTCTATTTTTTTTGTTATGGATCAATTATAAAAACAAACACTTCATCTGCATAATAAGTTGTGCCATCTTTCTTAAAAATGAATTTTTGTGCAGCCTCTAAAACAACATCATCAAAAACTCCCGGAGGTTCAGAAAAGACCAATTGTACAGATCCTACACTACCATCAAGGTTGACTCTCATCCTCACCTTAACTCGGCCCTCGATTTTTTCTTCTTCTGCCGAGAGTGGATATTTAGGCACAATTTTTTTTACTGGCTTTATATCCTGAAAAACCGATGGCAACGGAGGAAGCTTTACAGGATCTTCCTCAATTTTTTTCTCTTCCGGCTTTGGTTTTGGAATCTGAATTTTTGAAACTAACTCATTTGGTATCGGCTCAATAGTAGCTAAGGGAATCTGTTCCATATTTTCTACAGACTCATTCTTTTCCTTAATTTCTTTTACTTCTAATTGTTCAACTAAGGGCGTTGGTTCCGAGGGCTTGAGTTCCTCTAAAATGACCGAGAGCCGAGGAGGCGGTTCCAAATCACTCTGGTTTAAAAATACCGGCCAATCTAGAGAAAATAAAATCGCAGGAATAAAAAACTCTAAAAAAAAAGCTATTAAAACCGCTTTGCCAAATGATAGGCCTTCCTCTCCTGCAGTTTCATGATCAGCCCAGAGCGTGGGCTTAACTCTTGGTGTCATTTTGTTTTGTCAGCTCTTGCGGCTATGGCGACACTGTTTATCCCTGCACCCCGAATAATATCCATCAGTGAAATCAGCTGTTGCAGAGATGTCTCTTTGTCACCTGCAATGATAATATCTAAATTCCCATCTTTTTTTAGATTAACTAATTTGGCTGTTAAATCTGCTGGAAGAATTTCCGAACCATCGATGACAATTATTCCCCCTTGGTCAACTCCAATGGTTAATGTCGAATTTTGTATCGCTTCTGTTGTCCGGGACCCTGGTATTTCCATTGCAACACCGGTACCGTCGATCATTTTCATTGCGACGATAACAAAAAACACTAGCAGGAACATCATAATATCGATCATAGGAATAACTTCCACCCTTGGCTTTGCTGGCCGTAGTACTTGCCGATTTATGCGTGACTTCATTTTTTTCTCTCTATTTTTTATGCAACTATATCGAAATTCATTTGCTGTTAATTAATCGATTTTTCATCATTACCTTTAAAAGCTCCATTTGATTTAAAAGAGTCTGGATCGTTTTGTTGAAGTGATTTAAGAAAACGACAGCAATTATCGCGATTAAAATTCCTGCTCCCGTTGCGACTAATGCCTCTGCTATTCCTCCAGAAATCATCTCAGTAGCAGAACCACCTGCACCTGATACGCCTAAGATATCAAACGCGTGAACCATACCGATAATTGTTCCTAAGAGTCCCATTAACGGAGCAAGCGTGACTGATGTATCGAGTATCCAAATATTTTTCTCAAGCTTAGGGATTTGCCACAAAATTGCTTCATCCATATGTCGCTCGAGTCCTTGCTCATCATTTTGGTTACAGACCAAAGCGGAAGTAACAACTGATAGTTGGAGAGCGCTATCATAGTGTTTCTCCAGTTGCCTTAGTTTTTCTGTATCACCAGGTTTAATAGTCTTTAGGTCTCGCTCTAAAGCCATCCCAAAAGAGGCAATAAAATGAAAGAAGTAACACCTCTCGATTATAACTGCCAAAGTTACTAATAAAACTAATCCCATTAACGGAAGCAAACCTCCTGACAAAATACTTAGCTCAATTATTTTATCTATCATTATTTTCCCTTCAAAAAAAATTCTAGCCTAACTTACTGCGTGGGAGGGTAAAAAGGCATACCATACCGCTCGACTATACGCTGAATCTCGCCCGTCTCCAGCATCTCAGCAAATGATTCATTGATAAACTCTATCAACTCTACTTCTTTTTGTTTAATCACCCACGCACTGTTCCATGTCATTTCGGGGACAGGAACATATCCGTCGACGATTTCAAATACCGCCTGTGGTCGATCAAGTTTTGCTTGTGATATTGCGCCAGACCAGATCATAGCGGCGTTGATTTGCTCTGCAACCATGGCATCAATAACTCTGTAATTTTGAAAAAAAGTAGTGTATGGAATACTATTTTTTCTTGCATATTCGGCCATAGGTGAATATGCAGGCATTCCAACCCTAACGTTTTGTCTTTTAGCATCGTCTAGTGTTTTAATATCTTTTGCTGAGCCTTGAGTAACCATAACAAAACCAGTACTCATAAACGGCTCTGAAAATATCAATTCATTTGGAGCCATATGATGATCATCACCAGAAATTGCAAGACCTAAAACGATATCACATCCTCCTTTGTTGATGGATCTGTCATAAGCTCCTCCTGGAGCGCCAGGACCAAATCGCGTCTTCATATTGACCCACATAATTTCATATTCCCAATCATATTTTTTTGCAATTGTATCTAATATTTCAATTTCCAGACCGTCTGCCTCATTCTCCCTTGCAGTTCTTGAAAAAGGCCAAAACCATGCATCAGCGCACGCTGTTATACGACCAAGTTTTTTTATTCTAGTCATCGCATCGACATCACGAAGCTCAATTGGAACTCCACTAGGTCGAAAGTCCTTGTACCCCGAAAGGTAAAGAGGATCATTTAGAGGATCATGTATCGGAGGCGGAGTGTAACCTAGTTTTGGGCCTCTATTTTTTCCATAGATAAATACCGGTTCCAGCTCAAAAGTTTCGCTCTGTGGCCAAACGGGAGAGGAAGATAACAAAAAAAATACCGAAACAATTAGTAATCTATATTTCATATCTTCAAAGAGGCTAGCTGCCAATTGTTTCTTATAGTTATCCCTCTCTATTCACAAATAACATCTGGCCTACATTTTTTAATACTAGTTTTTTTTGAATCGTATTGTATCACGTGGTACATTGCTGGCATTAAAAATAATACAGAGTATGAACTTTAATTTTAAGTTAATAAAAATTATTCATAAAAACAAACTATGACGATACTCGAGCCCACCAAAAATTGGTTTAGAGAAAATATCCTAGACCTTTTTCTGGAGATTAAAATCTCTTTTTTTCCACCATTAATGGTTTATATGGCTGCGGGAATATCCGGATTAACCAGCATTGTTGGAACCTTTTACGTAAAAGAACGACTAGGACTTTCTGCTGAATTTCTCGCTGCACTTGGATTCTGGGCGGGCCTGCCATGGGCTCTAAAAATGCCGGTTGGACATTTAATTGATTTAATCTGGAAATGGAAAGGTTTAATTGTCTATCTAGGAGCTTCATTAATAGCCGCTAGCTTGTCGATTATGATCATGCTCTTAAGCCATACGCAAGCTATGAGCTCCATAGCTACGCTTGAGTCTTGGTTTGTGTTGGCTACCCTTCTTGCCCCGATAGGCTACGTACTCCAAGATGTTGTTGCAGACGCAATGACAGTAGAGGCGGTACCAAGAGTTGAAACTGATGGTAGTAAAATAAATGCACATCGACGAAAATCTATGCATACCACAATGCAAACCCTAGGCCGTGTAGCAATAATCGGTGGAGGTATTTTCGTCGCGATTATTAACATGATAGTGATGCGCGGCGTGAATGACCTCTCCGAATTTGAAAAAGCAGAAGCTTACCTCTTTGTTTACCAATTAGGGCTGATCATACCCATTGTTTCTATTTTAGGAGTAATACTCGCGGAAGCTTTAAAGAGGCGAGACAAGTTAAAGCTTCAAAAGACAGGCTTATCTGACACTGACATTAAAAATATTTTAGAACGCGGTGATGTGCCCAAACCTGATGTCAATTGGTGGATTTTAGGTGGTGGACTCGGCTTTTCCCTAATCACTATCAGCATAGGACTAGGCAACTTTAGTGTTGGTCAAGAAGTTATTTTTTGTCTCTCAATGATTATAGTGATTTTTTTGATATCACGAATCATTAAAGAATTAGATACAGAAGCCCAAAAAATATTAGTTGGAACAGCGATACTGATATTTGTGTATCGAGCGATGCCGACGCCTGGAGCTGGGGCTACGTGGTGGATGATCGATGAACTAAAATTCGATCAAGAGTTCTTAGCCAGACTCTCTTTTATTGCAGCCTGCCTCGCACTGGTTGGCATGTTCATCTTTAGGAGATTTATGGCTGAGAAATCTATAACTTACGTTATTGGTTTTTTAACGGTGGCGGGAACCATATTATCCATTCCAATAATAGGCATGTATTTTGGATTGCACGAGTGGACCGCTAGACTAACAAACGGTGTAATAGACGCACGCTTCATTGCAATGATAGACACAGCTCTTGAATCACCATTAGGACAAGTAGCTATGATCCCGATGTTAGCTTGGATTGCAAATTCAGCACCAGAAAAACTTAAGGCTACTTTTTTTGCTATTATGGCCTCGTTCGCCAATCTCGCGCTATCTGCATCTCAACTCGGGACTAAATATCTAAACCAATTTTTCACTGTTTCACGCGAAGTCAGTCAAAATGGAGAAATTGTTATTCCTGCAAACTATTCGGAATTAGGACTGCTGTTAATATCGGCAAGTATTATTGGATTTTGTATCCCGATGCTGGCCATTTTATATCTACGTTTTTCCCGTTTTAAAAACGCTTAAAAAAAATTTACTAATCTTTAGCTTTGACCCATTCTTTAATATCCCATGTTTTATATAGAGTCCAGATGTATTCGCTCGTCGAATTCTCCCTCAACTTATGAATATCATCTTTTTCTGCTTGATCTAAAAAATCTTGAAAAACCTTTTCACTTGGAAAATCTACCACGATAAGATGACGCCGTTCTTGGTCACCATGTATCTGTCGTATTGGACTCCACCCAGACGAGACAACCTTTCCTCCCATGCCATAAATAATTTTTCCAGCCCTGACTGAATATTCGCGATATTCGTCTTCCCGACCTTCTTTAATGTTAAACACATTAAGAGCGTAGACCATATTTTTCCCTGTACTTTTAACTATTTTTTTAATTCATTTTTAAGCGCATTTGCTGATTCTTCTAAAGCATCCATCGCCTTACAAACAGCCCCACTCATCAGATAAAACCCATGAGCCATTCCGTTATAATTAATAACTCTTACATCGTTTCCAAATTCAATTAGTTTTTTCGCATACTCTACTCCCTCATCTCTCAGCGGATCATGCCCAGCTGTAATGATTAGGCTAGAAGGTAGTTGAGACAAATCATCTGATATTAACGGCGCATAACGGAAGTCTTTTGTGTCTGATCTGGATCTTAAATAATGTTTATAAAACCAAGTAACAAGTCTCCTCGTAAGCAAAAAACCTTCGGAAAATTGGTAATGCGACGGAGTTTCCGGCTCCGGCGCTGTGGCAGGGTACACAAGGAGTTGAAAACGTATATTTTGGAAGCCGTTGTCTCTTGCCAAAATTGAGGTGACTGCTGCAAGATTACCACCTGCGCTATCACCACCCACCGCAAGGCGACTTGTATCGGCACCTATCATCGATCCGTTCTCTTTAACCCAATTTAAGGCAGCAAAACAATCCTCCACAGCAACTGGAAACTTGTACTCAGGGGCCAACCGGTAATCCACCGAAACAACGATTAGGTCTGCGAGATTAGCTAGTATCCGGCATACAGAGTCATGAGTGTTCAAATCACCAATTACGTAGCCTCCTCCGTGAAAAAAAAGTAGAACTGGAAGCTTTTCGTCAATTGCAAGGGCTTTGGGCCAATAAATACGAATTTTGATATCACTATTTCCAACTCGAATGTCCCTATCCTCAAACTTAAAGATAGTCTCTTGGCTAGACAATTTTTTTACCCTTTTCGCGTACTCTTCACGAGCTTGATCCGGCGTCAGTTGGAATAATTCAGGAGCATTAGCTTTGCGAACTTGTTCGATTATATTTTTCATTTGCGAATCAAGAGCCATCATGGATCCTTTGGGTAAATTAATTTAAACGTGCCTGTCCCTTTTGCAAGAATATCACCGTTCTGATTTATTACTTCACCTTCGGAGAAAATTATAGACCTCCCTGCTCGTTGAGCACGCCCCTGTGCCAAAACGTTTCCGTTAGCAACAGATATAAAATTTGTTTTGAGCTCTATTGTTACTGCACCGTTGCATTTTTTATCCAAGGATCGGCCAGCACTGGCAAGGGCGACATCTAATAGAGTCATTATGACTCCACCATGTATTGACCCCCAACTATTTTCTAATTCTTTTTTAGCATCAAGTTTCAGCCGAACCAATCCTTCGGTTTTCTCTAGTAAGCATATTCCAAGATGCTCAACGAATGGCACAGGAATATCAATACCAACTTTCATCTTTAAGTTATCCTCTATACCGATGTAAACCCACCATCAACCGCAATAGTCTGCCCTGTAATATAATCCGAAGCGTCCGAAGCTAAAAGGACACAAAGCCCTTTGAGGTCTTGTTCGGTACCTAATCTATTCAAAGGTGTCTGTTTGAGAATAAAATCTTCAGCCCGATCGATCATCCCTTTTGACATTTTCGAAGGAAAAACACCGGGAGCAATCGCATTGACTGTTATGCGATATTGCGCCCATTCAGCGGCTAGAGATCGGGTGAAATTTACTAGGCCACCCTTACTCGCGTTATAGGCTATGGTGGGCATGAAATTAGGGTCTGTACCTACCAGTCCAGCAATAGAAGCTATATTTATAATTTTTCCATTTTTCTTAGGGATCATTGATAGTCTCCCAACCGTTTGGCTAAGCACAAATACGGCTGTCAAATTAAGGTCGATAACTTTTTGCCATCCGTCTATAGGATGATCCTCGGCAGGACAACCCCATGCGGCACCAGCGTTGTTAATAAGGATATCGATTTTTTCGTGATTATTTAAAACACCTTTTACCATGGGCTCGATCGACTCCTTATCCTGTAGATCATTGACCACAGTAAACACCTTGACATTTAACCCTTGAAGTCGGGCTTGGGCATTAATGAGCTCTTGCTTTTTCCTAGCCGTTAAAACCACTGTTGCACCCATTTCCCCCAAAGCCTCAGCCATTTGGAGACCTAAACCGCGAGACCCTCCTGTTATCAAGGCCACTCTCCCATCCAGATCAAATAATTTCTTAACACTCATTTAGGCCACCTCGAACAGTCCAGCCGCACCCATCCCTCCTCCAATACACATTGTCACTACAACTAATTTTGCCCCACGCCTTCTACCCTCGATTAAAGCATGCCCGGTCAGTCGACTGCCTGTGGTGCCATAAGGATGACCAACCGCTATCGACCCGCCGTTAACATTCAGCCTATCATCAGGAATGCCCAATTTGTCCCGGCAGTAGATAACTTGGACGGCAAAAGCCTCATTTAGCTCCCATAAGTCGATATCCTCTATTTTTTTTCCTGTCTGTCTTAATAACTTTGGAATAGCAAAAATGGGACCAATTCCCATCTCATCGGGCTCGCAACCAGCTACGGCAAAACCTCTAAAAACGCCCAATGGAGTTATATTTTTCGATGAAGCCAATTTTTCACTCATTATGACCTGAGCAGAGGCACCATCAGAGAATTGACTTGCATTACCTGCTGCTATTACACCACCTTCTAATGCTGGCTTAATTTGTGACACTCCCTCAAAAGTTGTTCCAGGGCGGATACCTTCGTCTTTATCTACAACAATTGATTTGATTGAGCTTTGACCTGTTTCTTTATCGACTATTTTCATTTCGGTAGGGAACGGAGTTATCTCCTGATCAAATTTACCCTCATCACGAGCTTTTTCCGCGCGTTGCTGACTGCGAGCACCATAGCGATCTTGTTCTTCGCGCGGAATACCATATCTTTTCGACACCATCTCTGCGGTTTCAAGCATGGACCAATATATTTCTGGTTTATTCTCATTCAACCAATTTTCTTCAGCCATAACTTTGTTTGCCTCATTCTGTACGCAAGATATCGATTCTACGCCTCCAGCCACAAAAATATCTGCCTCGCCGGATATCACCCGCTGCGATGCCATTGCTACCGTTTGTAATCCCGATGAACAAAAACGGTTAACCGTCATACCCCCTACTGATACCGGCATCCCGGCCCGTATTGCAATTTGTCTCGCAATATTACCCCCAGTCGCACCCTCCGGAGTGGCACAACCCATAATTATGTCATCGACTTGATCCAACTCTATTCCAGCCCGGTTGACCGCCTCCCTTACTACATGACCTCCCATGGTTGCACCGTGTGTCATGTTTAACCCACCTTTCCAACTCTTACATAATCCAGTGCGAGCTGTCGAAACCACAACTGCATCTTTCATAAAACCCCCCTTTTATTATTTTAAGTGTCTTTTTCGATCATTTTACCCAATCAACAAACTTTTTTTCTTTTGAAGCTAAAGATAACAAGAGGGGAGCCGCTATCCAATGTTCCCCTCTATAACCTTCTCTAAAACTTTTTATAGAATCTACAATTTTTGTTAGCCCAACGGTGTCAGCATAAAACATAGGCCCGCCCCTAAACCTCGGAAATCCATACCCGTAGGCATATATCACATCAATATCTGAGGAGCGCTGCGCGATGCCTTCTTCGAGAATTTTTGCACCTTCATTAATCAAAGAATACATAAGTCTGTCAACGATCTCTTTCTCACTTATCTCTCGCCTATCGATCCCTTGGTCTTGTGATTCTTGTGCAATAAGCCTATCTATTTCCTCATCTGGAATCGCCATCCTACTACCGGGCTCGTACTTATAAAAGCCAGCACCAGTTTTTTGCCCAAACCTCCCCATCTCACAGATTAAGTCTGCCACTCGGCTATATCTTTCATCTGCTGTTCGGTTTGCTGCTTGGCGCTTTCGTATGGCCCACCCTATATCTAAACCAGCCAAATCGCTCATACGGAAAGGGCCCATAGCAAAACCGAATTTCTCAATAGCCTTATCGACTTCCTGCGGCAGAGCGCCCTCTTCAATCAAATAACCAGCCTCTCTTATATAATGATGAATCATTCTGTTCCCAACAAAACCATCACATACACCAACACAAACAGAAACTTTATTGATCTTCTTTCCAAGATTCATTGTCGTAGCTAACACGCTATTAGAGGTCGATGCTCCCCTCACAACTTCCAATAAACGCATAACATTTGCTGGACTAAAAAAATGCGTCCCTACCACCGATTGGGGTCGTTTAGTAACACTGGCAATTTCATTAACATCGAGGGTAGACGTATTTGTAGCAAGAATTGCCTCCACTTTTACAATAGAATCCAACTTTTTGAAAATCTCTTTTTTTAAATTCATTTCTTCATAGACGGCTTCAATGACAATATCTGCATCGCTGATTTGATTAAAATCAACGGTCGGAGTAATCAATGCCATCCGTGTATTCATCTTGTCTTGGGTTAATCGCCCTTTAGATACCGTAGCCGCGTAATTACCCTTGATAGTGTTAATACCTTTGTTAAGGGCCTGATCTGATGTCTCAACGATAGTTACTGGAATCCCGGCATTGGCGAAATTCATTGTAATGCCACCTCCCATTAACCCGCCGCCAATCACTGCAGCCTTTTTAATCTTTAGAACGGGCGTATTTTTATCTATATCGGGTATTTTAGCCGCGAGCCTCTCTGTAAAAAACAAATGCCTGAGCGCTAAGGATTCATTTGTACCCATTAAGTGATTAATTTGATCTCTTTCGAACGAGATACCATCGGAAAACGATTTCTTGTAACCAACTTCAATGGTATCAACTATAGCCAGAGGAGCAGGATACCCTTTCAACTTTTTTTGGACCTTTGCTCTTTCAGATTCAAAGTCAACATTCCCTTGCGCAGGTAGTTCACTAGTTCTCCTAATAGAGTCTGTTCGCTTGTGATCTTCCTTGATCCACTTTAAAGCACCCTCTAGAACGTCTCCTTCAACTATTTTGTCTATAATGCCTAACTCTAGACCTTTTTGTGCACCAACTGGATCCCCTTTTATCATCATATCTGTCGCTATTCGCCCATCAATAAGACGCGGCAATCTTTGCGTGCCTCCAGCGCCTGGCATAATACCCAGCTTAACCTCAGGCAAACCAAGCAAGACCCCTTCGATTCCGCATCTGTAATGGCAAGCTAGAGCAAGTTCAAGCCCTCCCCCCATAGTAGGCCCTGAAAGGGCGCCAAAAATCGGTTTTGTAACCGTATCCATATACTCTATGAGATCCATCAAAGTTGCCATATCGGGATTATATTTACCTCCAAACTCACTGATGTCGGCGCCTCCACAAAAATTTCTTCCTTGACCAACAAGAAGAAGTTTGTTTACTTTAGGATCATGCTCACCGTTTTTTATCGCATCAAGAATTCCTTGCGGAACCCCCTTATTTACCGACATTGCGTTAACCGGTGGGTTATTTATTTTGATTACACCGATACTGGAGTGAATTTCATAATCAACAAACTCGCTCATTTTAAGTCCCCTATAAACTTTGTGCTACGCATTTATTAATACTGATGCGTATTTAGAAAAAATGTCCCAATAAGATAGCCCAGCGGATAAAAAATCATTAATTTAAAATGAGACTAACCAGTTACCTCAAGCCACTCTTTACGAATAGATTCGTTTTCAGAAAGCTGAGTAGGAGTTCCCTCAAAAACAATCTGCCCATGTCCCATAACATAAACACGCGTCGATATCCTAAGGGCAATCGTTAACTTTTGCTCAACTAATAAAATAGAAACACCTCGCTTTTTTATCTCTTCAAAAAGCTCCGCCATCTGCTCCACAATTTTTGGCGCCAGGCCTTCAGTCGGCTCGTCAATCATCACTAGATCTGGATCACCCATTAGTGTTCTACAGAGAGTAAGCATTTGTTGCTCCCCTCCTGATAAAACTCCAGCTGGGGCATCTGCCCTGTCCCTTAATTGAGGAAAAAGGTCAAACATGTCATCAATAGTCCATCGCTTATTTTTAATGCCGCCTTTTATGCCGAGCAACAAATTTTGCCTAACAGTGATCGCGGGAAAGATATCTCTATTCTCTGGAACGTAACCTAGTCCTGACCGTGACACAAGGTAAGCCGGGCTACCACACAATTCCTTTTCCTTGAAACGGATTGAGCCAGTGCAATCAACTTGACCCATTATAGATTTAATGGTGGTTGAACGACCTACGCCATTTCTACCCAACAAACTAACAATTTCTCGATCTCCCACCTCCAAATCAACCCCATGTAAGATGTGACTTTTCCCGTAATACGAATTAAGCTCCTTTACCTCCAACATTATTCCTGCTCCGTCCCAAGGTAGGCTTCTTGTACAGCTGAATTAGCCTCAATTTCAGATGGGGTGCCGGTGGCGATGACCTGACCGTATACCAAAACTGTAATCCTATCCGCAAGACCAAAAACCACACTCATATCATGCTCCACCATTACCAATGTTTTACCTTCTGTAACTTTTTTTACCAAATCCACGGCATCATTACGCTCACTTAAACTCATCCCCGCCGTTGGTTCATCTAACAATATTGCCTTCGCCCCTCCCGCAATCGTGACGCCGATCTCTAGCGCGCGCTGCTCCGCATATGTCAAGACTCCTGCCAGTCTAGCATGACGATCTTTCAGTCCTATTAACTCAACAACCTCTTCCGTTTTTTGATTCGCATCCACCAGTCCGTTGACCCGCTCCCAAAAAGAATATTTGTAACCGAGAGACCATAGCACGGCACACCTAACGTTCTCGTAGACTGACATTTTAGGAAATATATTGGTGATTTGAAAACTACGCGCCAACCCTTTTCGATTGATTATCTGAGGATCTAGATTGGTGATATCTTCCCCGTGTAATTCTATTTTTCCAGTCGTCGGAGCAAACCTTCCACTAATTAAATTAAAAAGTGTAGACTTACCTGCTCCGTTAGGGCCAATTATTGCGTGGCGCTCGCCATCAAATATATCTAGACTGACTCCCTTTATAATTTCGGTTTGACCAAAATTTTTTTTAATCTCCGAAAGTTTTATCGCCGACTTGTTCAAATTAAACCCTTCTT
>PAHB01000104.1 GCA_002704665.1 Pseudomonadota bacterium | reverse complement strand
TCCCATGGCAGCAGTCGCAATAACACCGCCCTTGAGAATCATAGAGGGCTTGACTCCAAAAAATGCTGGGTCCCAAATTACCAAATCCGCAAATTTGCCGACTTCGATTGAACCGACTTCGGAACTAATACCGTGCGCAATCGATGGATTTATAGTGTACTTTGCAATGTATCGTTTGGCTCTAAAATTATCATTTGATTTATCTTCTTTTAGATGTCCTCGCTGTATTTTCATTTTATTCGCTGTTTGCCAGGTTCTCGAAATAACTTCACCCACCCTTCCCATAGCTTGAGAGTCGCTAGCGATAATACTAAAAGCTCCTAAGTCATGGAGAATATCCTCTGCCGCGATAGTCTCTTTTCTAATTCTTGATTCAGCAAACGCAACATCCTCGGCAATACCAGGATCGAGATGATGACAAACCATTAACATATCAAGATGCTCGTCAATAGTATTTACGGTAAACGGTCTCGTTGGATTTGTAGAAGAAGGTAATATATTTAGCTCTCCGCATGCCTTAATAATATCAGGAGCATGACCCCCACCAGCTCCTTCTGTGTGGTACGTGTGAATCGCTCTCCCATTTATAGCCTTCAAAGTGGTTTCAACGAAACCTGACTCATTAAGGGTATCGGTATGAATGGCAACTTGCACATCCATTTCATCAGCGACACTCAAACAATTATCAATACTAGCTGGTGTTGTACCCCAATCTTCATGCAACTTAAGCCCCATCGCACCAGCATTTATTTGCTCCCGCAGCGGTTCTGGAAAACTTACGTTACCCTTACCCATAAAACCCAAATTCATCGGAAAAGCCTCAGCTGATTCAAGCATTCGCTCTATGTGCCAAGGCCCTGGAGTACAAGTAGTTGCGTTTGTACCAGTCGCAGGGCCTGTACCGCCACCCAGCATAGTAGTTACTCCAGACATCAAAGCCTCTTCAATTTGTTGGGGACAGATGTAATGAATGTGTGCGTCTATTCCGCCCGCGGTGACTATTGATCCCTCGCCCGCTATGATTTCAGTGCCCGCACCTATAGGGATAGTAACTCCGTTTTGTGTATCCGGATTTCCCGCCTTACCTATACCTTCTATACGACCACTTTTTATACCAATATCTGCCTTAAAAACTCCGGTATAGTCTAGGATCAGAGCGTTAGTAATAACTGTATCAGCCACCGAAGCAGAATCTAGCTGACTTTGTCCCATACCATCCCTAATTACCTTTCCACCCCCGAACTTAACCTCGTCTCCGTAGTGGGTAAAATCTCTCTCCGGAGAGATAAAAAGCTCGGAATCGCCTAGGCGTACTTTGTCTCCGGTTGTAGGACCAAACATTTCAGCATAACCTTGTCTTGAGATTCTTGTAGTCATTTCGCATCTCCCATAACTTTTCCTTGGAAACCATACACTTTGAGTTTGCCCCCAAAACGGATAAGGCTGACCGTTCGTGATTGCCCTGGCTCAAAGCGAACTGCTGTTCCCGAAGCGATATTCAGCCGAAACCCTTTTGTTTTTTGACGATCGAAAAACAAAGCCTCATTGACCTCAAAAAAATGATAATGCGATCCAACCTGTATCGGTCGATCTCCTTTGTTTACAACACTGATATCAATGGACGGACTATTGTCATTTAAATTTATATTACCCTCTAATACAACTATCTCTCCCGGAATCATCTTGTAACTCCTTAAATTATTGGATTATGCACCGTTACTAATTTTGTACCGTCTGGAAAAGTTGCTTCCACCTGAATATCAGGAATCATTTCCGGAACACCTTCCATGACATCATTTTTTTTTAGCAAAGTTTTCCCAAAATCCATTAATTCAGCAACAGTCTGACCATCCCTTGCCCCCTCAAGTATCGCGGCAGAAATGTAGGCTACCGCCTCTGGATAATTCAACTTGAGGCCGCGAGCTTTTCGTCTCTCGGCAACAAGTGAGGCAGTAAATATAAGCAATTTATCTTTTTCTCTTGGTGTTAAATTCATTTATCTTTTCCTAAAAATGTTTTATTTAAGTTTGCCAAATTCTTGGACGCAACGCATCACGTCCTGAATACCAGGGACGGATTATCTGCCAAAGCCTATAAAACCAATTTCTTCCAACCTCCGGACTATTGCCCATCCACCGCGCAACCAAAGCCATGTCAGATATCTGACTGACTCCACAAAGTTCCTCCTCTGCAGAAAATATTTTGATCTTTTCCCAAAGCACGCTGTTAATTGGCTGATTTGCTACCAACAACAAAAGACCAAAACATTTTTTTCCGTACAAATTAGCAGCCGATTTCAAATAATTGGAATTTCCTTCAATTAAAGTTCTCTCTGCAAACAAAAGATCCCCTTCAAGAAAAACGTCAAGGCGTGACTTAAAACAACCAGCTTGAAATGATCTTTCGCCACCCATCGTTCCCAAGTCGACTATGTCCCAAAAAAGAAAAGAGCTACCTTTCTCTAAAAAAACTGATTGAACGTTATCAACATTTGCACCATTAAAAATTATATTATCTTGGGGTGCCCATTCTAATTGCGCACCCGAACACACCTTAAAAAACAGTTTTTGTTTACTTTTATTTCCGCCATCGCATTTATACCACTTTGTTGCGCCAGGTGTTGTAATTTGAGCTTGAGCATGTTCATCCACTTCCAGTCTTATGTCCAGATCGTCTCCACCCGCAATTCCCCCTGGAGGATGCAAAAGAATTACTTGGCAAAGTTTTTTACTCTCAGGATAAAACGGTCTTTGTATGCGCAGAGGTCCCAAGTGTCTCGATCTTGCCATTAACGTCTTGTCTTCCTCCATCTGAAACTTCAAATCTATTCTCGCTATCCAAGGCTGTTTTTTTAAACTTTCAGCCTCCATCCGGATACCCGAATTCGCTACTTCAGATGCTAACTGCATCTTTCAACTTTTCTTTTGTTAGGGACTGTTTATCTCCTTGCAAAGTAAACACCCCCCGTTCCATAACACTGAAATAATCACCTAGTTCAAAGGCAAAATCAAAAAACTGCTCAACAAGAATGATTGCCATTTTTCCCTCTTTTTTCAATTCTCCCAAAACTTCACCAATTTCTTTGATTATACTTGGCTGAATACCCTCAGTTGGCTCGTCAAGCAATAAAAAATTTGGTCTAGTTATCAAGGCTCTCGCAATTGCCAACTGTTGCTGCTGACCACCCGATAGATCTCCACCTCTTCGTTTCATCATTTGTTTCAGCACTGGGAACATCTCAAAAATTGATTCCGGAATATAACGATCGGAATAAGGCAAGCAGGCAAATCCAACCTCCAGATTCTCCTCAACAGTCAATAAAGGAAAAATGTCCCTGCCTTGAGGAACATAACTGACTCCCTTTCTAGCGAGAACATCTGATCGAAGTCCCGTCACACTTTTTCCGCCCAAATTGTAGCTCCCGGTGGTGCTGGTTTTCAATCCGGACAAGACCCTCAAAAGCGAAGTTTTGCCAACTCCATTAGGACCTAAAACGCAGGATATTTCACCGATACTTACGTCCAGACTAACTCCGTAGAGAATTTGAGATTGATCATAATGCATCGTAATATCTTTTACACTGAGCATCGAATCCACACTATCTCCCCAGATAAACGTCGATCACGTCTTTATTGTTGGAAACATAATCTATATTTCCTTCGGCCAATACTCCACCTTCATGCAAAACAGTGACTCTACAATCTAAATTGCGAATGAACTTCATATCGTGTTCCACTACAACTACCGCTCGCTGTGAGCCCAATGTTCTCAATAGACCGGCGGTATCATCCCTTTCCTTGAGGGTCATACCAGCAGCAGGTTCATCAATCAACAACAGTTTGGGGTCTTGAAGCAATAACATACCAATTTCGAGCCATTGCTTTTGCCCGTGGCTAAGTTCGCCTGACAACCTTGGCAAATGGGCCGATAGATTTACAGTTTTAGCAATTTCCATAATTCGGTCCATATCGTCCAATGTCAGCTTATACGTTATTGTTGCAAGAGGACTTCGATTCTTTTTTAAAGCCATCAAAAAGTTATCTTTCACAGTTTGATTTTGAAATACTGTAGGCTTTTGAAACTTTCTACCGATTCCCAACTCCGCAATTTCTGCTTCGGTTCTTTTCAAAAGTGAAATATTTTTATTGCCCCAAAGAACCTCTCCCTGATCTGGTCTGGTTTTGCCTGTAACGATATCCATAAAGGTGGTTTTTCCTGCGCCATTTGGACCAATGATTGCTCTCAAATCAATATCACCAATACTGAAACTTAGATTATTTATAGCTTTGAAACCATCAAAAGATACCGATATACCTTGAACTTCTAAAAGTTGTCTCATGGTTCTAAACGCCTATTTTGGAACCTATCGAAAACACCACCAATACCCTTTGGCGCGAAAAGGGTAACAAGAATAAAACTCAAACCAAGAATTACTAGCCACCAATCCACCCATTTAAATGTAAATGATCCGATTTTAATATCTGGCAACTGGCCTCCCGTAAAAAAGCTCGAAAGCAAAGAAACGAATGCTGCCCCAATTATGGCCCCGTAGAGCCTTCCTCTCCCCCCGATAGATACCCAAACTGCAAGGTAAATTGACGCGATTGGCGCTAATTCTGTCGGATTAACTATACCCGCTTGGGGGTAATATAATGCACCGGCAATCGAACAAATTACAGCAGTGTACACAAAAACAAATAACTTATACCTCTCAACGTTATATCCTAGAAATCTGATACGGTTTTCATCGTCTCGTATGGCCCGAATAACATTACCAAACTTTTTTCCTACTAAAAACTTACAACCCACATACCCTATGATAAGAAAAAATGCTGAAGCCCAAAAAAACCACAAAGATATGAATGCTTGCGACAAATGATCAAAACCAGGAATATTTTGCAACCCGGAAAGCCCGTTATTTCCACGCAAACCATTATCGTTTTGAAACAAATAAAGGCAGATAGCTAGAGTTAAGGCTTGCGAGAGAATCGATAAATAAACTCCCGTAACTCGCGATCTGAAGGCGAGCAAACCAAAAACAAATGCAATAACGCCGGGAACAAGAATCACCAGTGCCAGTTGAACCCAAAAATAATCTGCGAACCACCAAATTCCTGGTATTTCACTCCCACCTACAACACCGAAAATTTGAGTCCCGATAGCTTCTTCTATCTCTAATGCGGTAAGGGGAATCGGCTCCGTAAGGGAGGCATTTATGACGATATCCTTGGTACGATCGTACATTAACCACATGCCGATCATGTATCCACCAAGCCCAAAAAAGGCAAAGTGCCCAAGAGACAAAATTCCACAGTAACCCCATAATAAGTCAAGTGCTAGGGCAGCCAGACATAGTGCTAATGTTTTCCCAAGGGTTTTAACCATGCTCGTAGAAACCAATCCTAGGCCGTAAGCCTCTCCAAAAATAGTTATTGCAAGGACAGTTGCGAGAATCACGGATGTAGTAAATACAAGTGACCTTTGAGTATTCATCCAATAAGTCAATTTTTCCCCAAGCATTCTAATCTCCTACGGCTCGCCCTTTAAGAGAAATTATTCCCCGAGGCCTAAATTGAATGAAAATAATAATAAAGATGATCATGTAAGTTTGCGCGGCTAAAGTATTTGATGGATTCATCCACTCGATTCCTTTTTGCAAAAAGCCAATCAAAGCGGCGCCTGCCAGAGTTCCCCAGATATTGCCAACACCCCCAACCACAACCGTCATGAAACTCTGCACAATGTAGTCGGTTCCTAATTCTGAGGTCACTTTTGCGTAGAGCCCAATGGCAACACCAGCTATGCCAGCAATACCAGAGCCGAGACCAAACGTGAACATATTTATTCTATCGACATTTACACCCATAGCAGAAGCCATCTTCGGATTTTGGGTTACTGCCCGTGTCTCCAAGCCCAAACGAGTTCTATTAAGGACAAAAAGCAAGAGTCCAAAAAAAACAATACCCAATATAAAAATTGCAATACGAATAGAACTGATCGAAACTATCTCGTTAAAAACTACCGCTCCATCTAGCCACTCCGGCGAAGTAAGAGGGCGAGCCTGGGTACCAAAAATATTTTTGAAAACCTGTTGCAACGCGATACTAATTCCGAAAGTAGCGAGTAGTGTCTCCAAAGGACGGTGATAAAGTTTTCTTATCAGCAGACGTTCCATAAGAACCCCTGCTGTAAAGGTAACTAGAAAAGCCAAAGGAAATGCTAATATCAAAGATAGAGTGTAATCTGTAACGAACAGTTGAACAACATAGCCTGTGTACGCTCCAATCATGATAAATTCACCATGAGCCATATTTATTACGCCCATAACTCCAAATGTAATCGCCAGCCCGATGGCTGCCAAAAAGAAAATAGATGCTAAGCTGACTCCATCTAGAAAAAGATCAACAAACTCTAAGAAGCCTACCTTTCTATTAATTTTTGCAAGTGTTTCTTTAGCAGCTGAAACAACTTCCTTCGAATCGTCATCATAGATACCATAAAAAAAGTGTTTTTCAACAGCTTCTCGTTTTGTATCACCACTAATAGAATGTGGTGCTAAACCTTCGGTGGTAAGTGTTAGGTATGCCTTATTTCTTTTATCTGCCGAGCCGAGTTCCTCTATCCGAAAACCACCAACTCGTCCGTCAATTATATTTTCAACTATAGCATTTCGCTTTTGTTCCTCTGAAATATCAGGAGGCACTAAACCCCTTTTAACTAAAAGTTGATAAGCCTGGTCGATGGTGAGTTCTACACCTCTTCCCATGAAACCACCATCCTTGGCAGTACCATCGGAAGCGACACCAGTGACCCCGGGAATAATTTTTCTGGCTATATTGATTTCCAGCTCATTTAGCGCCTTTTCCGATATAAAAACTGAACTCGTTATTAACGGATTTAACACTGCCCGAGCTTCAACCGATAGGTCCCCGCTTAATTTTCTAATTGCATCTGCTCTGGAGCTAGTTATCGGATCAAATTTTATAATGAGAAATCTATTTAGTCGCTCCAATTTCTGTTTTAGCTCCACGTTTTTCTCATTTTTCAAGGCGGCCGCTACTGGAATTAAATAGCGCCTCTTAAGTTCCCTTCCAATTATCTCAACGCTTTCCTGTCTTTTTTCCAGATCATCACTCATCAACTTATGACCCACTAAGGCGGAGCCAATTATCGCTCTAACTCCACTGTTAGGCTTGACTTGCTTTAATAAGTTTTTTTCTACTGCACCTTCAATTTTTCCGGTTATAGGACTTGTTAAACGGTAGCGATCTCCTTCTTTTTCAACATAAACGAATTCTTGTTTTTGTTTTAAAAACCACAAGTTTTTTGTTTGCCATTTATCTAAAAACTCAATTGCAGCAGAACTGTTGAGCATTTCAAGCTTCTCAATGACCGGGCGAACAGTTTTTGCCGAACTCTTTGAAATCAGGCCGAAATCATTCGTTAATATTTCCTCCAATGAGTTCTCACCAAAACTGAATCCTGGAGCAAATAAAAGAACTATTAAAAGAATCAATCTATTTAGGTTTTTCATTTTTTATAATAAAAGCCGGAGTCGCAAAATTTCACTCCGGCTTTTTATTAACACTGTAATTTTT
>PAHB01000103.1 GCA_002704665.1 Pseudomonadota bacterium | reverse complement strand
CTCACCCTCGTCTGCGCTCCTACTAACTCCAAGCACCTGATAATAGTCTCTTTTTGCCATCACTTACTTTTGGTTCATTGTTTTCATTTTTTGTAAAAAACCTTATTTCTTTCCTTCTTCTTTTACCTCTTCGAATTCGGCATCAATAATGTCTTTATCATCTTTCGTATTTTCTGAACTTGCCTTGTCTTGAGATTCGCTGCCTTTTGGCTCATTCTCACCCTTTTGTGAGGCAGTTTTTTCATAAATTTTCTGCGAAATCGATCCAAGTTCTTGCACTTCTAGATCAATTTGCGCTTTATCTCCGTTCTCTAGAGTATTCTTAGCTTTTTTGATAGCGGCTTCGGCTTGTGTCTTTTGATCAGCTTCAAGCTTGTCACTATTCTCTTGAATCGATTTTTCCAAGGAGTGAACTAATCCATCTAACTGATTACGTGATTCGACAAGTTCTTTTGCTTTCTTATCCTCCTCAGCATTTATCTCTGCATCTTTTATCATTCTTTCGATTTCGTCCTCGCTAATTCCAGAGCTTGCCTGAATGGTAATTTTGTTCTCTTTACCAGTAGCTTTATCTTTAGCAGAAACATGAAGTTTGCCGTTGGCATCGATGTCGAATGTAACCTCAATTTGGGGCATACCGCGAGGAGACGGAGGAATTTCAGTTAAGTTGAAGTCTCCAAGAGCTTTATTGCCGGCACTCATTTCTCTCTCTCCTTGGAGAACTTTAATGGTAACCGCTGATTGGTTATCTTCCGCAGTCGAGAATGTTTGATTTGCTTTTGTCGGAATAGTTGTATTTTTTTTGATCAGTTTCGTCATAACCCCCCCTAGGGTTTCTATTCCTAGGGAAAGCGGAGTCACATCCAAAAGTAAAACATCATCTACATCACCTTTAAGAACACCTCCTTGTATTGATGCTCCCATTGCCACTGCTTCATCTGGATTTACATCTTTTCGGGGCTCTTTACCAAAAAAGTCTTTCACTGTTTCTTGGACTTTTGGCATGCGGGTCATTCCACCTACCAATATAACATCGTCAATATCTGCGACATTTAATCCTGCATCTTTTACGGCTGTTAGGCATGGCTCTTTTGTTCCATTCACAAGGTCTTCCACTAAACTCTCAAATTTAGCCCGCGTAACTTTTACAGCTAAATGCTTTGGCCCTGATGCATCCGCTGTAATGTATGGAAGGTTTACTTCGGTTTGTTGTCCTGACGAAAGCTCTATCTTTGCTTTCTCCGCAGCTTCCTTGAGTCTTTGTAGAGCCAAAACATCGCTGCGAAGATCAAAGCCTTGGTCTTTTTTAAATTCATCTGCGAGGTATTCAATCAATCGTTGATCGAAATCCTCTCCGCCTAAAAAAGTGTCTCCGTTTGTTGATAGGACTTCAAACTGGTGTTCACCTTCTACTTCAGCTATTTCTATAATTGAAACATCAAATGTTCCACCTCCCAAGTCAAAGACAGCAATCTTCCTATCTCCCTCCTTTTTATCCAGTCCAAAGGCGAGGGCCGCCGCGGTGGGTTCGTTAATTATACGTTTGACATCAAGACCTGCTATCCGTCCAGCGTCAATTGTTGCTTGTCTTTGAGAATCATTGAAATAAGCGGGAACAGTTATGACGGCCTCGCTTACAGATTCTCCCGCGTAATCCTCCGCGGTCTGCTTCATCTTCATCAGAACTTGTGCGGAAACTTCCGGGGGAGCCATATCTTTGCCTTGCGCAGAGACCCATGCATCTCCGTTTTTTGCCTCAATAATTTTGAAAGGAGAGGTCTTAATAGCTTTTTGCACTTCACCATCTTTGAAACGACGACCTACAAGTCGTTTTACAGCGTATAGCGTATTGTCCGGGTTGGTTACCGCTTGCCTTTTAGCTGGAGCTCCGACCAAAATTTCGCCATCATCAACGTAGGCTACTATCGAAGGGGTAGTTCTGGCACCTTCCGAATTTTCTATAACCTTAGCCTGTTTGCTTTCCATTATTGAGACACAAGAGTTTGTAGTTCCAAGATCTATTCCCACTATTTTTGACATACCTAATTCCTTTAAAAAAATGACTTGAGCAAAAGATTTTCTATTCTTCTGCCTCTTGTTCGGGTGATTTTTTTGCTACTGTCACTAAGGCTGGTCGCACTAGCCTTTCGTGGAGCAAGTAGCCTTTTTGAAGCACTTCAACAATCGTGTTATTGGGTTTGTCGCTGCTCACCGTGGACATTGCTTGGTGCAGATTGGGATCTAATGCCTCGCCTAAAGGATAGATCTCTTGAATTTGATTATTTGAAAATACACTTTCCAGCTGCTTTAAGGTAAGCTCAACCCCGTTTTTTAAAGCATCGATACTTGAATTTTCGGATTTTAGTGCTGCCTCTAAGCTATCCTTGACCGGTAAGAGATCTTGAATAAAATTTTCATTTCCGAACTTTCGAGCATTGTTTATGTCCGTGACAGATCTTTTTCTTATGTTCTCAGCTTCAGCCTTTGCTCTTAACCATGCGTCTCTGTGTGTCTCAATTTGCGACTCAGCGCTCTCGAGTCTTTTTTGGAGGATTCCTTCCGCCTCTTCTGAGTTTTCTTCATCGGCGTCCCTCGGCTGATCTGAGTGCTGTTCCTGATCCACAGTGTTTATGGCTTTTTCGTGCGCTTCGTTGGTTAAGTTATCTTCGTTTTCGTGCATTTTATTCTCCTTAAACCCATATTCCTGATATGGTGACAGTCTGGCTTTTTTCAAGTGGTTACATTTAATTTTTTTCTGAAGAGGTGGAAAAAATGAGGCGACTACCATTTTTCTTGTGGTTACTCCTTGCTTTTTTTTTAGTAAATTCAGTGTACGCTGACTCGCCGTTAAGAAAATCTACAAATTATTATTTTGTAGCAGGGACTTCGGCTTTGATTCTGATGCAACAATTCTCCAAGAAAGGTCCAGTTGGGAGGGACGGGAGAAATTATATCTACAGGGCGCAATGGGACGTACAGTGGAAAATAAAGTTTCTAGAAAGGGAGCATTCGTGCAGACCAAGGGAAGTCTCTGTGATGGTTGGTATGAACGCAACTTATCCAAAATGGAAGAATTTCTCAAACGCATCAAAAAAACTCAAAATACGGTGGGAAAAAATGTTTATTGCGATAAAAAAGCACGAAAAATTTCATGAGGAACATGCGATATTAGCTGCCGAAAAAATTAGAAATACAATCCTAGCGTTTAAGCAAGAAGATTCGTGTAAATTGGTAGAGCAGAAGGCCACTAATGTTGGTCGCAAAATAATGACGACTTATCAAAAAATGAGTGAAGCCTATGATATTGAAACACAATATGGTCAGAGTATTGGGATAACGCTACTATAATAATGTAGCCAGTTTAAATTTCGGCACCGAGTTCAATGGCTCTTTCTTTAGATTTCTTAGCTTGGAGCGCTGCTTTTTCCGGGTCGTAGTCTGAAGATACCCAACCCTCAATATTCTCTCGAACTATTTGGTCTAAACCCGTGATCCAATAATCATTTATGTTTAAGCAGGGTATAAAGTTAAAAGATTTTCCACCAGCAGCTAAAAATTCATCCTTGTTTTCAATCTTTATTTCCTCAAGAGTCTCAAGGCAGTCAGAGGTAAAGCCGGGACAAAATACGTCAACCCGCTCAGTTTTCGCTTCTCCTAACAATTTCATGACATCGATGGTATAAGGTTTCAGCCATTCAGCGCGACCGAAACGGGATTGAAAAGTGGGTATTATTTTGGTGTCATCAAAATCAAGTTTTTCGGCTATTAAGCGGGCTGTTTTATGACATTCGCAATGATAGGGGTCTCCGGCTAGAAGGCTAAATTTTGGCACACCATGGAAAGACAGGATCAATTTTGAGGGAAAACCATTTTCTCTCCAAAATTGTTCAATTATTGCGGCGCAGGCATCAATGTAGCCGGGGTGATCGTGGAAACTTCGCATAAATCTAATGTTTGGAATATTTCGCATTTTTCGAAAAGCTTGGCTAATCGCGTCAAAAACACTTCCGGTAGTACTAGAGGAGTACTGCGGGTACAAGGGCACCACAAGAACATTTTTTACATTTTTTTTCTTTTGCTGAGCTATCACGGAATCGAATGAGGGTTTGCCATACCGCATGGCATAATCAACTATAAGGGGCGACTTTGTCGTTTTTCGTAAAGATTTGGCAATCGCAACCGCAAGATTTTTTGTATTTACGCGTAGCGGTGATCCTCCTTCGGTCCAGATAGTCCGGTATTTTTTTGCTGTTTGTCTCGGCCTGAATGGCAGAATAAAAAAGTGAAGAATAATAAACCAAAGAACTCTTGGAATCTCTACCACTCGCTGGTCAGACAAAAATTCCGCTAGATACTTTCTAACAGCGGATGTTGTGGGTTTATCTGGGGTGCCAAGATTGACAAGAATAATTCCGGTCGTCTGTGTATTGCCATGAGTATATTGATTTTCTTTGACTAGCTTCATATCGGAGAATGCGGTTAGTTATTTTTGAGAAAGGGCGCTGGCTAAAAGTCTCGCCGTTATATCGACTATTGGAATCACCCTTTCGTAGGCCATTCGGGTCGGGCCTATCACGCCAAGAGTACCAACAACTTGTCCATCTAACTTGTAGGGTGCGGTTACAATGCTGCATTGGTCAAGCGGTATTAATCCCGATTCTCCTCCAATAAATATTTGCACGCCTTTTGCCTGGCTACTAATTTCCAACAACTCTATCAAGCCGGTTTTTCTTTCAAACATTTCAAATAATCGTTTCAAATTCGACATGTTAGCTGATAGATCTTGTACGCCTAACAAATTATGTTCTCCGGAAATGACGTAGGCACCATCTTTTTCTTCGGCCGCTTCTGTTCCAGCGTCAGCCGCCTTTGTCATAAGCCTGGACATATCGTCTCTGAGCTCTCTGAGTTCTTTTTGTATACGAGCTTTGATTTTTTCGAATGGCATACCAGAGTAATTGGTATTGAAGTAATTTGCCGCTTTTGTTAGCTCTGCAGCATTATATGTTTTATCCATTTTCAGCATTCGATTCTGAACATCGCCCTCGGGAGTTACGATTATAAGAAGGACTCTTTGATCCGATAAATGAACAAATTCAATGTGCCGGAAAGAGGATGCGGTTCTTTTGTTTGTCATAACAACTCCGGCAAAACTAGTTAAATCAGAAAGTAAATGTGATGCTGAGGTTACAAGTGTTTTGGCACTATCTGGGTTTAACGCTCCCTCCAGCTGATCGACTTCCAATTGATCCAAGGGTTTAACAGTTAGAAGGGTGTCAACGAAAAACCGGTAGCCTCTTGCGGTTGGGACTCGGCCGGCTGAAGTATGCGGGCTTGAGATAAGTCCCATATCCTCAAGATCTGCCATGATATTTCTTACACTAGCCGGACTAAGGTCTAGGCCTGAAAATTTGGCTAAAGCTCGCGACCCGACAGGTTGACCATCCGTGATGTATCTCTCTACGAGTGTTTTTAGGAGTATTCTTGCTCTGTCTTTCAGCATACTATCTAATTATCAATACTAATTATCGAATGTTTTTTTTTAAATTATGATCTAATTACACATATGAGCAAGTTTAAACGAGTTGCCCTGATAGGCAAGTACAAAAGCCCGGAAATTAAAAACCCCCTTCTAAGATTAGCTGGGTTTTTAGTGGATAGGGAGGTTAAAGTATTTTTGGATAACCTAACCGCAGCTAATATTGGTTCTGGTAAATATGAGTCCTTATCGCTAGATGAAATTGGTAAGAGTGTGGACCTAGCTATTGTAGTTGGTGGAGATGGAACCATGCTTAACATCGCCCGAACTCTAGCTCCTTACAATACTGCTCTCGTTGGGGTTAATCAGGGCAGATTAGGTTTTCTTACTGATCTTTCCATTGAGAGTATGCAAAACAGCATTGAGCTTATTTTAAAGGGTGATTATGTTGTAGAGGAGAGAATGCTACTAGACGCTGAGGTTACGCGGAACTTTGCTAGGGAAAAAAAAGTACTAGCTTTAAATGATGTGTCAGTCAATAAAGGGGCGGACGGCGGGTTAATTGAATTAGAGGTGCTGATAGACGGAGCGTTTGTTTGTTTCCTTAGAGCCGACGGCTTGATAATCACAACGCCAACTGGCTCCACAGCTTACGCGTTGTCAGCCGGAGGTCCAATATTACACCCCAGTTTAAATTGCATGGGTTTAGTTCCGGTAAGCGCGCATACTTTGTCAAACCGTCCCATCGTTTTAAACAAGGGGGCTCTAATAGAGGTAAAAATTTTGAAAGCTTGTGACGGTCGTGTAAATTTTGATAGTCATTCCCACTACAATTTGAAAGAAAATGATCGAATATCGGTAAGGAGTGCCTCTTCCCCAATACGTTTGTTGCATCCGAAGGGACATAATTATTATGCGATGTTACGGCAAAAACTTCATTGGAGTGATTCACTCTAGGTGAAGAGTCTATGTTGAAAGCGCTCACAATTAAAAACTTTGTCATAGTGGAAAATTTGGACTTAGAATTTTCCAAAGCCGGTTTTTTTGCTTTGACTGGCGAAACGGGCGCGGGGAAGTCAATTTTAGTTGGAGCTTTATCCCTTCTTCTTGGAGAAAGAGCCGACAGCAGGGTCGTTAGAGACGGTTGCGAAAAAGCCGACATAAGTGCAGAGTTTTCAATAGACGGATTAACCCGGGTGCAGCAATTGCTCAAAGACGACGGTTTGTTTGAACTCGGGCATTGTGTCTTGCGCAGGACATTCGACAGAGGTGGGCGTTCCCGGGCTTGGATAAATGGGGCGGCGGCCACCTTGAGCCAATTGAAGAGTATAGGGATGCACCTTGTCAACATTCATGGTCAGCATGATCATCAACTTTTGATGAGATCTGCAGAGCAAAGAATCTTTCTGGATGGGTTCGCAGGTGCTGGTATTTTGGCGAAAGAGGTATCAGAGAAGTGGCATGTTTGGCAAACCACGAAACAAAACCGCATCAGGGCCGAACAAGATGCAGCAGCGAACGCTAAAGAGTTGGACTATTTAAAGTGGCAACTAAAAGAGATGGACATTATTGATTTTTCTTCGGCAGAGTGGCCCGCAATTGAAACTGAGTACAAAAAGTTGAGTAATTTCGCGTTGTTATCTGAAAACATGAGACAAATCATTCAGATTGTTTCCGAAAATGATAATTCCATTGTGGACCAAATGTTATCGGTTAGGAAGATTCTAGATTCTTCGATTGAGCACGACAGGAATTTGCAGGAACTCGGAGCAGTAATCGATACGGCTAATATTCAGCTGAATGAGTTTTTATCTGGGTCAAAAAGCTACTTCGAAAAGCTGGAGTATGATCCCAGTCACTGGAATAGTTTGGAAAGAAAAATTGACAATATTTATGCTTTATCCGTTAAGCATAAGGAACCGGTGGAGAAACTTCCGGATTTAAAAAAACAAATATCTGAAAAAATTAGTGGGCTTGAGGGCTCGGTCGATTTCGATGAGTTGCTTTCTAAAGAAGTTGAAGCCCGCGATATCTACCAAGAGTTAGCGTCAAAACTCACAGTGAAGAGAAGAGAGGGCGCTCAAGATTTGGAAAATAAAATAACGGTGGCTTTGGGTCTCCTTGGAATGAAGGATAAAATTTTTAAGGTGGTGTTGTCTGCTATCACCGAAGGGACGGCTTTCGGGCAAGAGAAAATAGAATTCTGCATGTCGAACAAAGCGGTAGTGCAGCCACAGCCGATAGCACGGGTCGCGTCGGGAGGTGAATTATCGCGGATTTCATTGGCAATCCAAACTGTTATGTCAAATGTCATTCAGGTTCCAACCATGATTTTTGATGAGGTAGATTCGGGAATTGGGGGGGGTGTGGCTGAGACTGTTGGTCGACTGATGCGTGATTTGGGGTCGAAACATCAAGTGATGTGCGTTACTCACTTAGCACAGGTGGCTGCCTCTGCTCAACAACAGTGGCGAATTAAAAAAAATACGGATGGTCAGTCAGTTCGCAGTTCAGCGGAGCTTTTAGACAAGGACGGTAGAGTAAAGGAATTAGCCAGAATGATAGGTGGATTAGATGTTACAAATATATCCATTCAACATGCCGCAGAGATGCTAGAAACCGCGTCCCGCTTCGATTAGTTTAGTTTTATTTTGTGATTCTCGGCTATTTGTTATTTTTACATTCGGCTGGGTTCTTGCATTCTCCGTATAAATTCAAAGAATGATCAGTGATCTCAAAGCCTAATTTATTAGCTATATCTGTTTGCCGTTTCTCTATTTCATTATCGAAGAACTCTTCTACATGACCGCATTTTGTGCAGACTAAATGATCATGATGCTGAGAACTGGTTAGTTCAAACGTTCCTTTGCCTTGATCAAAGTTGTGACGGATTAGAAGTCCCGCTTGCTCGAACTGTGTTAGAACACGGTATATTGTGGCTAGACCAATTTCAAGACCCTCGTCGGTCAATGTTTTATAGACTTCCTCTGCTGTAAGGTGACGCTTTTTGCTTTCCTCAAATAACGTGAGTATTTTGAGACGAGGAAGGGTGGCTTTCAGCCCAATGCTTTTTAAATTGTCGAAGGAAGACATAACTTACAGTGTTTTTAGCTTTTCCCGCAGTAACGCACCAAACTAATATTAGCACGGTAACAAAAAAAAAAGTATGCTTTGTGATATTGTAGCCGTCAACTCAGTAATTCAAAATAAATAAGGAGCTCTCCGAACATCTTATGCGATTTGTCCTAATTCTAGTTTTTTGTTTTTTGCTAAATGGTTGCTTTTTGGTGCCTTATAAAATAGAGGTCCAGCAAGGGAACTATATAGACTCCAGCATGATTTCTTTACTTAAACTGAATATGACGCGCGACCAGGTGGTGTATATTTTAGGTACGCCATTGGTGATCGACCCTTTTAACCGAGATCGATGGAGTTATGTGTATCTTGAGGGGCGAACAGGTAATACTGAAAAAAAAAGGGATATTACCCTAATCTTTAAGGACGACAAGCTGGTGCGAATAGAGGGGGGAGAATAGACTCGCTTGAAAGTGGGTTCAATACAAATATGCTGAAAGTCGGAATCACAGGTTCATCTGGGCAGATGGGCAAAGCACTATTAGAAATTATTATGAATGACGAGAATGTGGAACTGTGTGCTGCCTTCGACGCCCCCAGTAGCGGAGTTGTCGGGAAAGATGTTGGCAATGCTATTGGTTTAAAGACGGGGATAAATGTTGGCTGCGATTTAGGGCAGGGTTTGGCCGGTTGTGGAGTATTAATTGACTTTACCCGACCAGTCGGGACATTAGAGCATCTAAAATATTGCGTAAAATTAGGAATTCCTGTCGTGATAGGTACAACTGGATTTTCACAAAACGAACGCGAAGCTGTGAGAAGTGCCGCCGAAAAGATTCCGATAGTTTTTGCACCAAACATGAGTGTTGGCGTGAACGTAATGTTTAATTTAGTGGAAATTGCTGCAAAGGCCTTAGGTCGTGGCTTTGACGCTGAGATTCTTGAGTCTCACCACAGCAGAAAAGTGGACTCGCCGTCTGGTACAGCTTTGAAAATGGGTAATCTAATTGCAGACGTAACAAATCGTAATTTAGACGAAAACGGTATTTTTTCGAGATACGGCAACACAGGTAAACGAGACCCAAAATCGATAGGGTTTGCAACAATTCGCGGGGGAGATGTGGTGGGTGATCATACGGCTTTTTTTGTTGGTATGGGAGAGTCCGTTGAGATTTCACATAAATCTCGCGACAGATCCACATTTGCGAGGGGTGCAATTCGGGCAGCAAAATACATTGCCAACAAATCCTCCGGTTTACATGATATGAGGCAGGTGCTCGGATTGAAATGAAGTCTCATCTGAAAAAAATAATTCCACAATGATTTTGTCCTGTTTGTGTTGAGTTTCAGCCGAAATAAAATGTACAATTGCGAGCGTCAGCTTGTAATCTTAGGTCGAATAGTTTCGCACTATAATCTCCGAGGAGTTATAAAAATTGTCAAAGCTCAAAGAAGAGCGCGCTATTTTAATGCTAGAGGACGGTACTTTATTTGAGGGCGTCTCAGTGGGCGCCTCTAGCTCCGCGACCGGTGAGGTGGTCTTTAACACATCCATGACGGGTTATCAGGAGATATTGACAGACCCCTCATATAAAGGGCAAATAGTTACACTTACGTATCCGCATATCGGCAACGTAGGGGTTAATCTGGAGGATATGGAAGCCGCAAAAAGTTTTTTATCAGGACTGGTGATAAAAGATTTGCCGAATTTATCAAGCAATTATAGAAAAACCGGAAATTTGGGATCTTTTTTAAAAGAAGCAGGTATTCCTGCAATTTCGGATATAGATACAAGAATGCTTACGCGGATTCTTAGAGAAGACGGGTCAAAAAAAGGTTGTCTTATGGTAGGGGATTGTTGTGAGGATATAGCGTTAAAGAAGGCCGTAAACTCTGCAGGACTTAAGGGAAAGGATCTTGCGGTTCAGGTCGGCTGTACGGAGTCTTATGATTGGAACCAGACCGAATGGGATTTGAATTTCGGATATGGAGAAAGTGGAAAAACGCAGTCGCACGTTGTAGCTATCGACTTTGGTATAAAAAAAAATATTTTAAGAAAATTAGCTTCGCGAGCCTGCAAAATCACTGTCGTTCCGCCAACTAGTAGTTCAAAGGAAATATTGGATTTATCGCCCGATGGAGTTTTCTTATCAAATGGTCCGGGAGACCCGCAGCCTTGCCTGTATGCCATAGAATCGATAAAAGTGTTGCTTCAGAATACAATACCAATTTTTGGGATATGTCTGGGGCATCAACTTTTGGCCCTAGCTTGCGGAGCTAAGACCAAAAAGATGAAGTTTGGTCACCACGGGGCTAACCACCCGGTCAAGGATGAGAAGAGTGGAAGAGTAGTAATTTCCAGTCAAAACCATGGGTTTTGTGTAAGTAAAGAGGGACTACCTTCCGACTTGCGGGTGACACACTTATCACTTTTTGATGGTACGATCCAAGGGCTTGAGGTGGTTAATCGTCCTTTTTTCTCTTTTCAGGGGCATCCAGAAGCCAGCCCCGGGCCTCACGATATCGACTATTTATTTGATAAATTTGTAGCAATGATGCGATAAAAAATGCCAAGAAGAGCCGACATTCATTCCATTCTACTGATCGGAGCTGGTCCTATAGTGATCGGCCAGGCGTGTGAATTTGATTACTCTGGAGTTCAAGCTTGCAAGGCCCTAATGGAAGAGGGATACAGAGTAATTTTGGTAAACTCTAATCCCGCTACTATCATGACGGATCCAGAAATTGCCCACAAGACTTATGTCGAACCCATAACGGTTCCCATACTTGAAAAAATTATTGCTAGTGAGAAACCTGATGCGATTTTGCCCACAATGGGAGGGCAAACCGCCCTAAATTGCGCTCTGGCATTATCAAATGCTGGAATTTTGAAAAAATACAACGTAGAACTTATTGGTGCCTCTGAAGAGGCGATTGATAAAGCTGAAAATCGTGAGAAATTTAAAGCATCCATGGAAAAAATAGGATTAGAGACTCCTACATCGTACATCGCAAGTAACACAGAGGATGCGTTGAAAGTTGTTGAGAAAATAGGCTATCCCACAATAATTCGGCCATCATTTACTTTGGGTGGGGCTGGTGGTGGCATCGCTTACAACAAAGAGGAGTTTTTGACAATCGTGGAAGCAGGAATCGACGCATCTCCTTTAAATGAAATATTGATAGAGGAGTCTGTTCTGGGCTGGAAAGAATTTGAGATGGAGGTGGTTAGGGATTCTCAGGATAACGCGATCATTATCTGCTCGATTGAAAATCTTGATCCGATGGGAGTCCACACGGGAGATTCCATAACTGTTGCACCAGCACAGACTTTGACAGACAAGGAATATCAATTGATGCGGAATGCATCTTTAAAGGTTTTGAGGGAAATTGGCGTCGACACCGGAGGGTCGAATGTTCAATTTGCGGTTAATCCCGAAAACGGCAGAATGATTGTGATAGAGATGAATCCCAGAGTATCCAGATCGTCAGCTCTAGCTTCAAAAGCCACTGGTTTTCCGATAGCAAAAGTAGCTGCAAAGTTGGCCGTTGGTTATACCCTGGATGAACTGGATAATGATATAACATCGGGCGCTACGCCAGCGTCTTTTGAGCCGTCAATAGATTATGTTGTTACAAAAATACCTCGATTCGCTTTTGAAAAGTTTCCTCTTGCGAACAAGCAATTAACCACCCAAATGAAATCTGTTGGCGAAGTGATGGCTATAGGCAGAACTTTTCAAGAGAGCCTGCAAAAAGCTTTACGGGGTTTAGAAATAGGGGTTAATGGTTTTGTTCCGCACTCTGAAGACTTGGAAATTATCGAAAAAGAGCTCAGAGCCGCTACAGATAAAAGGTTATTTTTTGTGGCCGACGGTTTCCGAATGGGTATGTCTTTAGATCAAATTCATCAATGCACAAAAATTGACCCTTGGTTTTTGGCTCAAATAGAGGATTTAGTTGAAAATGAAAAATATTTGATTGGACAAACACTTGATCGGTTAAGCACTGGTAATTTGAGGAAATTGAAGAAAAAAGGGTTCTCCGATAGCTTCATTGGAGATCTCTTAAAGGAGTCCGAGGAAGCCGTGCGCAACGCTCGTTGGGAAAAAGGCATCAGGCCGGTATATAAGCGGGTCGACACCTGTGCCGGAGAGTTCGATACTAATACGGCCTATCTTTATTCAACTTATGAGCAAGAATGTGAAGCGCGTCCATCCCACGAAGAAAAAGTGATGATCCTAGGAGGAGGTCCGAATAGGATTGGTCAGGGGATAGAGTTTGATTATTGTTGTGTCCATGCAGCTTTTACTTTTAAAGCTCAAGGATACGAGACCATAATGGTAAATTGTAACCCTGAGACGGTTTCGACTGATTACGATACCTCGGACCGGCTTTATTTCGAACCGCTGACTCTTGAGGATGTTCTTGAGATAATCAGTGTCGAAAAGCCGAAGGGGGTTGTTGTTCAGTATGGTGGGCAAACTCCGTTAAAATTAGCAGGTGCGCTTGACGATTTAAACGTACCCATTTTAGGTACGTCTCCGGATTCTATTGATCGCGCCGAGGACCGCGAGAGGTTTAAAATTATGCTGCGCGATTTAGGTCTCGAGCAGCCAGACAACAGGACTGCCATAAGTGTTGACGATGCACTAGTAAAGTCAAGGGAAATAGGATACCCATTAGTTGTAAGACCATCGTATGTTCTAGGAGGCCGGGCGATGGAAATTGTATACAATGAGATGCGCCTCGCTACTTATGTTAAAGATGCAATCGAGGTGACTTTTGACAGTCCTATCTTGCTAGATCGTTTTTTAAGCGACGCCCTTGAGGTTGATGTGGATGCGGTTAGTGATGGTAAAAGTGTGATAATTGGTGGAATAATGGAGCACATAGAGCAAGCAGGTGTCCATAGTGGGGACTCAGCCTGTACTTTGCCACCTTACAGTCTATCCCTCTCCGTCCAAAATGAAATTAGGGAGGCGACACGGTCAATGGCACGGGCGCTCAAAGTGGTTGGACTTATGAATGTTCAATTTGCAGTAAAGAATAATACTGTTTTCGTTTTGGAGGTTAATCCCCGTGCATCGAGAACAATTCCATATGTTTCGAAGGCAACAGGGAAACCTCTCGCTAAAATAGCTGCGAGGTGCATGGTCGGGGTATCACTTGAGGAGCAGGGTTGCTCTGAGGACTTGCCAACTGTTAATCACTATGCTGTAAAAGAAGCAGTATTTCCTTTTATTAAATTTCCCGGGGTGGATACTATCTTGGGTCCTGAGATGAAATCTACTGGAGAAGTAATGGGAATCGGAAAAACTTTTGGAGAGGCTTTTATAAAGTCGCAATTAGCAGCAGGTGTCAAGTTTGCAGATTCTGGTAAAGTCTTTATTAGCGTCAAAGATAATGACAAGGACTTTTTGAACGGGCTTGGAAAAATCTTGGTAGATGAGGGTTTTGATTTACTCGCTACCAAAGGTACTGCAGCAAAATTGTTGGAGAATGGATTGCCAGTTGTGAAGGTAAACAAGGTTAAGGAGGGCAGACCTCATGTAGTTGATATGATAAAAAACGGTGAAATTGTTATGATAATAAATACGGTAGATCAAAATCCAACCAGCATACAAGATTCGTACTCAATAAGGAGATCCGCTTTGCAGGGTGGTATAGCATATTATACAACTATTGCCGGTGCGAGAGCGGCTTGCACGGGCCTTCAAAAAATGCGTCAATTAGAGTGCTATGATTTACAGGGTCTTAGCTCTTAAAAACAAAAAGTTTCGGAATGTGTTATGAATAAAATTCCCCTAACAAAGAACGGTGCTGAGATGCTTCGAAGCGAGTTGTCATCATTGAAAACAGTTGATAGGCCAGCGGTCATCGAGGCTATTAAAGAAGCCCGAGCGCATGGTGATTTATCAGAAAATGCTGAGTATGATGCTGCGAAAGAAAAGCAAAGCTTCATTGAAGGACGAATTTTAGAGTTGGAATCAAAGCTAGCTAGTGCAGAAATAATAGATCCAAGCACTATAGATTCAGATGGTCGATGTGTTTTTGGGGCCACTGTTAAAATAAAAAACTTAGCGTCAGAGCAGGTTGTTACCTACCAGATAGTAGGCGAGGATGAAGCCGACATCAAGAAAGGTAAAGTTTCAATCAAGTCGCCAATAGCTCGGGGCCTCATTGGCAAGACAGTCGGAGATGTGGCCGAGGTTGTGGCTCCCGTTGGTGGAGTTGAATATGAAGTGTTGTCGATTACCTTTGTTTAGCTAGATTTGGCCGCAACCTAACATAACCTCATGATAAACAGAAAAAAAAAGCATGGAAAATGGTACAGGGAGCATGTCGGGGATTTTCATGTTAAATTAGCAACAAAAAAAGGGTACCGATCACGGGCAGCATTTAAGCTTTTGGAGATACAAAAAAAAGATAGGTTCATTCTTCCTGGGATGTTGGTAGCAGATCTAGGGGCCGCTCCGGGGAGCTGGTCGCAGATTTTATCAGCTTTAGTAACGTCTAGAGGAAAGGTCTTTGCGATTGACCTTTCGGAAATGGTTCCCATTGAAAATGTTGTTTTTGTAAAGGGAGATTTAACCCGACAGTCTTTTACGACTGAGCTTGAAGAATTTCTTGGTGCCAAAAAATTCGATGTAGTGGTTTCAGATCTAGCCCCAGATTTGTCAGGAATTCATCAAACCGATCAGGCAAAAATGTATAATTTGTTTGAGTTCACGGTGAAATTTGTTAAATCGCATCTGAAACCTGGGGGAACTTTTCTTGTCAAAGTTTTCCAAGGCGTGAATATAAGTGCTGTAAGGGGTACAATGTGCGAAATGTTTAACGATTTGACGACAAGAAAACCCAAGGCTTCGAAAGATCGATCTTCTGAAGTTTATTTTTTGGGGAGAGAGTTCGTTTGGAGAAATTCGAGTTAATCAGGGAAAGCTTTAATTAAAAATTAGGAGTCTTTTTGAATAATATAGTAAAAAATGTAGCTGTTTGGTTAGTAATAGCACTCGTTTTAATGACGGTTTTTAACCAGTTTAGCGGCGGACAAAGGTCAGCAACGACGGTTGAGTATTCCCAGTTTCTGGATGATGTAAAGCTGGGAGCCGTTTCCAGGGTAACTATTGATGGTAGGGTTCTTCGGGTGGAGAAAGCCGACGGAGAACGCTACGTTGTCCACTCTCCTTCAGACCCATGGATGGTTTCGGACTTATTAAAAGCTGGGGTGGCAGTCGAGGCGAAACCCGAGGAAGAGCCGTCCGTGCTGATGAATATATTTGTAAGCTGGTTCCCGATGCTGCTCCTAATTGGAGTCTGGATCTTCTTTATGAGACAGATGCAAGGCGGAGGTCGCGGAGGGGCCTTTTCCTTTGGAAAGAGCAAGGCCCGGATGGTAGACGAAAATGTTAACACCGTGAACTTTTCCGATGTTGCAGGATGCGAGGAAGCTAAAGAAGAAGTTTCCGAGTTGGTGGACTTTTTGAGAGATCCTAGCAAATTTCAAAAATTGGGAGGAAGGATTCCTAGGGGCGTTTTGATGGTAGGGTCTCCCGGCACCGGTAAGACGCTCCTCGCGCGGGCGATAGCGGGCGAGGCTAAGGTACCGTTTTTCGCAATATCAGGATCGGATTTCGTTGAAATGTTTGTGGGCGTTGGGGCTGCGAGAGTGAGGGATATGTTTGAACAGGCCAAGAAACACTCTCCATGTATTGTATTTATAGATGAGATCGATGCTGTTGGCCGCCAGAGAGGCGCTGGTCTAGGTGGAGGTAACGACGAAAGGGAACAGACGCTTAATCAATTGCTGGTAGAGATGGATGGGTTTGAATCAGGCTCGGGGGTGATTGTGATCGCCGCTACGAATAGGCCGGATGTTTTAGACCCAGCGTTGCTGAGACCAGGCCGTTTTGATAGGCAAGTAGTTGTTCCGCTACCTGATATTCGTGGAAGAGAACAAATTTTGTTAGTCCATATGCGAAAGGTTCCTATGGCTACAGACGTCCTCCCAGATATACTTGCGCGAGGGACGCCAGGGTTTTCGGGTGCCGATTTGGCTAATTTGGTAAATGAGGGTGCTCTGTTTGCAGCGCGAGCTAACAAGCGTCTGGTTGATATGGACGATTTTGAAAGGGCCAAAGATAAAATAATGATGGGGGCTGAACGCAAGTCAATGGTTATGCCTGAGCACGAGAGAAAAAATACGGCCTATCATGAATCTGGGCATGCGGTTGTTGCTAGAATGCTTCCCAAGACTGATCCAGTTCACAAGGTCACTATTATACCTCGCGGCCGGGCTTTGGGTGTCACAATGCAGCTTCCACAGGAAGATCGGTACAGTCAAGATAAGGAACAAATTTTACAAAGTATTGCTGTTCTATTTGGTGGAAGAATTGCGGAAGAGGTCTTTATGGGGCAAATGACAACTGGAGCTTCTAACGATTTCCAGCGTGCGACTGATATTGCGCGAAGAATGGTCACCGAATGGGGAATGACTGACAACTTGGGCACAATGGTTTATGGTGAAAACGAGGGAGAGGTTTTCTTGGGTAGATCGGTTACCACCCAGAAGAATATGTCGGAGGCCACGCTCCAACAAGTCGACCAAGAAATTCGCTCGATTATTGATACTCAGTATGGTATTGCTCGAAAGCTGATTGAGGATAATCGGGCAAAAGTAGAGACTATGGCGAAAACCTTATTGGAGTGGGAGACTATTGATGCGCATCAGATCGATGATATTATGGCTGGTAAACCTCCGAGGCCGCCGAAGCCGGTTTCGTCGCCGGGCGGAAAGGACTCGCCTCCTTCGGGAGAGACCAAGGGTGGTGGTAGTCCTGTGTCCTCAACTAAACCGTTGGAGGAGTCCTGAACCACTTTCATTAGCGTCGTTCGCCAGAATGGAGTAATACTAAATTTAGCGGTGAGAGGCCATGAGTTCCAGTGCTATGAATCAAAAGCGATTGCAAGCCGGCCAGTTTGATTTGGATATCAGTTGTCCATTGGTCATGGGCATTGTGAACGTAACGCCTGATTCCTTTTATGATGGTGGACGATTTTTAAGTGTCAAGTCTGCGGTAGATAAAGCGGCACAGCTAGTAGCAGAGGGAGCAGACATAATAGATATTGGTGGTGAATCCTCGAGACCAGGAGCATTGCCGGTTCAATATGATGAGGAAAAGCGGAGAATAATGCCGGTGCTCAAGGAGATACGGCATTTCAATGTTCCGATTTCCGTAGATACTTATAAGCCAAAGTTAATGAAGGAGGTTTTGGATCAAGGTGCCTCTATGATAAACGATATCTACTCTTTCACTATGCCAGGAGCTCTCGAGGCCTTGAGTGGATCTGATGCCGCGATTTGCATGATGCACATGCAAAAATCTCCATGGAGTATGCAGAGAAAGCCAACGTATACTAATGTAGTAGAAGAAGTATTTTCTTTTCTTTCGGTTCGAGCTGCCGCAGCAGAGGCGGTTGGAATTTCGCAGGACCGAATTTTGATTGACCCAGGTTTCGGATTTGGAAAGTCTTTCTCAGACAATGTTGATCTTTTTGCAAATTTGGAAAAACTTGCGGGCAGTGTGTATCCGGTTTTGGTTGGATTATCTAGAAAATCTTTTTTAGGGGAAATGGTAAATCGGCGTACTACGGAGAGAGATTATGCCAGCGTTGCTGCAGCACTTATGGCGGTTGAAAAGGGGGCCTCTGTCCTGAGAGTACATGATGTCGGCGCTACCAGAGATGTTATAAATGTTCACAGGGGTTTTAGTGGAAAAGTCTAAGCAGGTCTTAAAAATGCAGAGGAATTATTTTGGAACAGATGGCATCAGAGGCCGAGTTGGGACCTACCCGATAAAGCCAGATTTTTTTATGCGACTCGGTTTTGCGGCAGGTCGGGTGCTAGGCGGAACACATTTGCCCGCTGGTCGAGATCGACCGGCCGTTTTGGTGGGCAAAGATACGCGAATTAGCGGATACATTTTTGAGTCGGCTTTGCAAGCGGGCCTACTGGCGGCAGGCGTTGATGTTTTCTTGTCTGGCCCGCTTTCAACTCCGGGTGTGGCCTTTATGACCCGCGAGATGAATTTTACTGCAGGAGCAGTTATATCAGCTTCGCACAATTCATATGAGCATAATGGAATAAAATTTTTTGAGAAAAATGGTAGAAAACTCTCTGATGACATAGAGCAAAAAATTGAAGAAGCGCTTGAAGATGAGTTTGTCATGGAGTTTAGCGTTCGGCAAGCCCTTGGAAAGTCGAAGCGAGCTATTAGATGTCAAGAGGAGTACATTTATTTTTGCATAAACAGTTTTCCTGCTGGGTATAGTCTCAAGGGAATTAATGTGGTTGTTGATTGTGCAAACGGTGCGACCTATAACGTTGCTGAGAAAGTTTTTCGAGGGCTGGGTGCCAACGTACATTTAATAAATGCAGATCCAAACGGTTTTAACATTAATGAAAATTGTGGGTCTCTTTATCCTAAGGGGCTAGCTGTAAGTGTTTTGAAACATAAAGCTGATATGGGTATAGCTTTTGATGGTGACGGGGACAGGGTGGTTTTTGTTGATGGTTGCGGCCATGTTTTTGATGGAGATAAACTGCTCTACATTATTGCGAAACATAGGCAATCACAAAACGCGCTCAAAGGAGGGGTTGTTGGGACTCTGATGACTAATTTAGGATTAGAAAATGCTTTTAGAAAATGTAATATCAATTTTGAGAGAACAAAAGTTGGTGACAGGTACGTTTTAGAGAGGCTACATTCGCTCGGCTGGGATTTAGGGGGAGAGAGTTCGGGGCATATAATTTGTCTCGATAAGCATTCTACCGGGGACGGCATAGTATCTGCATTACAGGTTTTAGCCTCCGTTGTAATTTCGGGACATAGTTTACGGGCACTCTGTGCTGACATAAAAGAAGTACCCCAAGTGTTAATTAGCGAACCAGTTAATCCCGGATACGATTTTGAACAAGACGCCGATTTATTAAGAGCCACGCAAGAATTTCGGAAAGAAATGGGTGATTCGGGAAGACTTCTTCTAAGGACCTCAGGTACGGAGGATGTCGTTAGAATAATGGTGGAAGGATCTGATGGTGATTTTACAAAAAAAGCAGCAAACTCACTTGCTAAAATAATCCAAACCAGCAATCGATAATGCATCTAGAATTTTAGGTTAAATTGCCGTGACCTCTTTGAGTAGGTAGAATGTAAACAATACTATAGGGTGTGACGATGCGAAGTTTAATTGTTGTGGGTAATTGGAAAATGTATGGGAGCTTGCAAACCAACGAGACTCTGGTGTCACAGTTAATTGCTGAAGTTCCTCGGGAGCACCAGCACCGTTGTGTTTTGTGTGTCCCATTTCCTTTTCTTGGACAGGT
>PAHB01000102.1 GCA_002704665.1 Pseudomonadota bacterium | reverse complement strand
GGCGGCTTCGCCAATACCCGAAGTTACACCAGTGATAAATGCTATTTTGCTCATAAATTTACTCCCTAATTTTGAATTTTCTCTAAAACCAGCTCTGCCCAGTGCACGACTCTCATTTCCGTTCCACTTTGAATATGTGTCAAACAACCGATATTTGCTGTTGCAATGACCTTGGGTGTATCTTTTGTCAAGGCATCTATTTTATTTTTAAGTAATTTGTTCGAGATTTTAGGTTGTAATATCGAGTATGTGCCTGCTGAACCACAACATAGGTGTGCATCCTTCACAAAGGCAAGCTCAAAATTGGCGACCTCTAAGATTGTCTCAACTTTGCCTTTGCATTTTTGCCCATGCTGTAGAGTGCAGGGGGAATGAAAGGCAATAAAGTCTTCATTTGTTTTGTTTTTGGTTTTTTTGTTGTTTAGAATTATCTTAAGTTGGTCTTGTTCAAAGGTTAGAATTTCACTTAAATCAAAAGTAATTTCGGAGATTCTTTTGGCTTTTTTTGAGTAATCCAGATCATCGCTCAGAAGATATCCATATTCCTTCACTGTTACTCCACAACCACTCGCGGTCATAACAATCGCCTCAGCTCCTTTTTCGATTAACGGCCACCAAGCATCAATATTTTTTTTTATTTGTTTAAGTGACTTGTCTTGTTTATTTAGATGATATGTTACTGCGCCGCAACATCCTGCAGCACTCGATATAATCGCTTGAATTCCTAATTTATCAAGGATTTTTGCACTTGCAGCATTTATATTTGGAGCAAGGGTTGACTGTACGCAACCCTCTAAAAGAATCATTTTCCGTGCGTGACTATTTTTAGGCCATGTTATTTGCTTAGATTCAACTGAGGGTATTTTTCGTTTAATTGCTGCGGGCATTAAAGGTTTCGCTATTCTTCCTAAAAAAATCAGATATGAGAAAATCTTTTTATTAGTCAAAACCTCACTCAATAAATATCTAATTATTTGCTGAGGAATAGTTCTTTTTATTTTTTTTTCTACGGCATGGCGACCGATATCTAATAGACGCCCATATTCTACCCCAGAGGGACACGTGGTTTCGCAGGATCTACATGTTAGACATCGATCCAAATGTTGTTGCGTTGTTGTGCTAACATCATTTCCTTCCAAAAGTTCCTTGATGAGATAGATTCGTCCCCTTGGACTATCAAGCTCATCACCTAATAGCTGGTAAGTAGGACAAGTAGCAGTACAAAATCCGCAGTGCACACAACTTCTGAGAATATTATTTGCTTCAATTCCTTTCTCAGTTTCGTTAAAGGGTGATTTTAGGCTAGTTTTCACGATAACTTTGGTTACTAATAAGACCGATGGATTCTGAAGGGATTGAACAAATTATCTGGGTCCATCGCATGTTTTAACTTTTCATGAAGCTTTAAGAGATCACCGGCGACTTGTTGTTGTCCAGTTAGATTTCCTATTTTTGAACGGAAAATCATCGCATGTCCACCAGCTTTTTTGGCTTTTTCAAAAATAATATCTGACGTGCAGTTTGGATATAACCACCGTAAGGCTCCGTTCCATTCGATTAACGTTGGGCCAAGTTCCAAAGGAACCGTGGTCGATTTTAACGATATTCTCCATAAGTCAGAATTCTTATTAAAGAATTCTAATTCTTGATTTCTTAGTTTATGCCAAAAAGTTGTGTCCTCATTAATTTCTCCTCCCATGATTTGTTTCGCTGCATTAACGGCAGATGTATTCCCCGATAGCCTTACACTTAGAGTACTCCCTATAAAACAGCTTCCAGAAAGGGGAAGAGCTTTCCCAGCCCATACATTTATTTTATTTATGGCATCTTTTTCGTCTAGCTCATATGTTAACGTAAGTTCATGTTCAGGCCGAGGAAGGACTTTAAGTGAGACCTCCAAAATTAAGCCAAGTGTCCCAAATGATCCTGTCATTAATCGAGATACGTCATATCCCGCAACATTTTTCATTACCTGCCCACCAAATTGCAACTCTTCACCAACATTATTGAGCATTTTGATTCCCAGCACAAAATCCCTTGCAGATCCGGCATATGCTCTTCTTGGTCCAGAAAAACCAGATGCAATACATCCGCCTAAAGTTGAATCAAAACCAAAAATAGGCGGTTCAAATGCCAATATTTGATTATTTTGGCGTAGCAGCTCCTCAACTTGCACAATCTTTGTTCCGGCTTTTGCAGTGATTACTAGTTCCGATGGTTCGTAGTCTACGATCCCTTCAAATTTTGAAGTTGATAATAGTGGTAATTCCGCTTTATTTCCAAAAAAGTTTTTTGTATCACCACCTACTATTCGTAGTGCTTGTTTGTTTTTTTGGGCATTGCTTATCGTATCTTTTATCTTTTTTAAATTCAGATCCATATTATTTCACGTTATTTGAATAAGCGTATGAGAGAAAAAATGTGAGTATTAAAATCTTGGAATATCTGGGAATTTTTCTTGACCCCTGTGAACGTGCATTGCTCCAAACTCAGCACATCTTTGGAGCGTTGGGATTGCTTTGCCCGGATTTAGCAATCCATTATGGTCAAATGCTTTTTTTATTGCGTGAAACATTTTTAGCTCCTCAGTTCCAAATTGCACACACATTTGATTTATTTTTTCGATACCTACCCCGTGCTCTCCGGTAATTGACCCCCCGACTTCGACGCATAATTCTAAAATTGCCGCCCCAAATTTTTCAGCTCTGTGCAATTGATCGTCATCACTGGCATCAAACATTATTAACGGGTGAAGGTTTCCATCTCCTGCATGAAAAACGTTGGCACATTGCAAATTGAATTCGTTTGAGAAGTCAGAAATTTTTTGCAGGACAAAGGCAAGCTTTTTACGGGGAATAGTACCATCCATACAAAGATAGTCAGGCAGGACTCTTCCGACTGCAGGAAAAGCGGATTTTCTTCCCATCCAAAACTTTGTTCTTTCGGCGTCATTTTGCGCCACCCTTATTTCAGTTGCACCAGCTTTTTTTACGATTTCTTTGATGGATAACATTTCATTTTCAACTTCCTCAACGGTTCCGTCAGACTCACAGAGCAAAATTGCTTCAGCATCCAAGGGATAGCCTGCCTTAACAAACTCCTCTACCGCTGCGGTTGCTTTTTTATCCATCATCTCCAATCCTGCTGGGACGATTCCTGCTGAAATGATATTATTAACGGCGTCTCCAGCATTTTGAACGGAATCAAACGCTACCAGTGCAATTTTTGCAATTTGTGGAGATGGCACTAATTTCACAGTGATTTCAGTTATTACACCAAGAAGACCTTCTGATCCAGTAATTAAGGCCATCAGATCATATCCAGCACTATCTAAACCATCACTTCCTAGCTCTAAAACTTCACCATCAATTGTGATAAACCTAACTTTTAGAATATTGTGGACGGTTAAACCATACTTGAGGCAATGAACCCCCCCTGAATTTTCCGCAACATTTCCACCAATTGAGCACGCGATTTGACTAGACGGATCGGGAGCATAGTAAAGACCATGTTTCGAGGTGGCCTCCGAAATGGCAATATTTCTTACTCCAGGCTGTACCCTTGCAAATCGAGCATTTTGATCAATTTCCAATATTTTATTAAGTTTTGATAGTCCAAGTAATACACCAGTCTCGCAAGGAATAGCGCCACCCGAAAGTCCCGTTCCAGCTCCTCTAAATACAACAGGCACCCCTTCGGCTGAACATATTTTCAAGATATCAATTACTTGTTCCTCGGTTTCAGGTAATGCTGTTACAAGGGGTACTTTCCGATATGCTGTCATGCCATCGCACTCGAACGGCTTGAGTTCTTCACGTTTGTGTAACAAGCTAGAATTCGGCAAGACTTTTCCCAACCGTTCAACTAAATGGGCTTTATTAATTTTGGGTTGGGTTGCCAGTGGAATTTTATCTATTATATTCATTTTATTTAGCTTTCTCTATTAATATGGCGCGAAAATCGTTTACGTTAGTGAGGGTTGGCCCGGTAATAACGATGTCCTTTAGCTGCAAAAAAAAATCGTAGGCATTATTATCCTGTAACATTAATTTCGCGTCCATGTTTTGACCTCTCGATCTGGATAAAGTTGTCGGATTTATTATTGCCCCGGCATTTTTCTCAGTGCCATCAATTCCGTCCGTGTCTGCCGCTATTGCCCAAATGCTGTTATTACCGCTTAAATATATTGCAAGACTTAGAAGGAACTCAACATTCCTACCACCACGACCATTTCCGTTAACAGTTACAGTTGTTTCTCCACCCGAAAAAATTATACAAGGAGTTTTAATGGGATGATTGTATTTCTGAATTTGTTTCGCTAGGGCTCCGTGCACTTGCGCTACATCTTTCGATTCACCGCAAATCTGGTCACTCAAGATATAAGTCGAAAGAGAGAATTGCTTGGCCATTAATGCTGCTGCCTCGAGTGATTTTTGTGGAGTTGCTATGATGTGCACCTCATTGTTTCGAAATTTCGGGTCTTCTGGTTTTGGTGTTTCGGATTTGCTGTTTTTAAGATGAGTTAAAATGTTTCTGGATGTATCAATGTCATATTTTTTTAGGATTGCTAACGCTTCGGCCAGAGTAGAGGAGTCTGGTAGAGTAGGGCCCGAGGCGATTACGGTTGGATCGTCTCCTGGAATATCGGAAATTGCTAATGTAATTACTTTTGCTGGATATGCCGCCAAAGCTAATTTTCCACCTTTTATTGCCGAGATGTGCTTTCTGACAGCATTCATTTCAAAAATATCTGCACCGCTTTTCAACAGAGCTCCGTTTATCAGTTGCTTTTCGGAAAGAGATATTCCGTCCACAGGAAGCGGCATAAGAGCCGAGCCACCACCGGATACGAGAAAAATGAGAAGATCGTCAGATCCGAGGGTTTTTGCAAGTGACATTATCCGAACAGTGGCATTGTGGCCATTGCTGTCCGGGACTGGATGGTTTGCCTCAACAACTTCAATAAATTTTGTAGGAACATAATGTCCATACATAGTAATGACTATTCCAGTAACTGGATACTTCCAGTGTTTCTCAAAAGCTAAAGCCATTGAGGCTGCTGCTTTACCACATCCGACAACCACCGTCTTACCCTTGGGAGGTGATGGTAGATAATTCCGTATTACTTTATCGGGTTGAGCCGCATCTATCGCCGACTGTAACAAAGCCTTCAAAACTTGTTCTTTATCTTCATTAAAGTTATGCGTCATGTAAAATTTATTTCTTGTGTAATGACTATAAAAACGGCCGAATCCACGCGAGACTGCTTTTTGTGGTAGTTTTTGGAATATACTCGCACCCAACCCAACCATCATATTCAATGCTACGGATCAGTTCCAGAATGTAAGTATAATTAATTTCTCCCGTTCCTGGTTCGTGCCTACCGGGGGTGTCCGCTAGTTGAAAATGACCGATTTTTTTTATATTTTTGTTGATTGTATTAGCTAAGTTGCCTTCCATGATTTGCATGTGGTAAACGTCGTACTGAAACATCAAATTTGGTTCATTAAGATCGCGAATAATATTTAATGCTGCGGTGGAGTAATTCAAGAAAAAATTAGGAATATCATAAAAGTTGATAGCTTCGATAAGGACCGTAATATCCCTTTTTTTTGCCTCTCTAGCTGCAAACCTTAGATTGTTTTTATAGGTTTCGGTTAATATTTCCGTATCAGTTCGGAGTGGTTTAATTCCGGCCATACAGTGCAACTTTGAGCAATTTAAAAACGTGGCATATTCGATTGCCAATCCGACACTGTCTTGAAATTCTGCAATTTTTTTTGGATTACATGCCATCCCTCTTTCGCCGTTTTCCCAATCACCCGGTGGCATATTAAACAATACCAATTCGAGAGAGTGATTTTCCAAATGTTCTTGAATTGTTTTTTTATCAAAATCATAGGGAAACAGAAATTCAACCCCTTTGAAGCCGTGGTTTGCAGCTGCTTTGAATCTGTCTAAAAAACCAACTTCTTGGAACAGCATTGATATATTGGCATTGAGTTTCAAATGAACCTCACTTTTATAAAATAAGCATCGAATTATACTAGCTAGACAGCTATAATTGAAAAATAGTATAGATCAATGGTAAATATGATGAAATTTACAGGAACAAAAAAGTATGTAGCTACACGCGAATTAGAAATGGCCGTCAACGCAGCAATTGCTCTGGAGAGGCCTCTTTTGATAAAAGGTGAACCTGGAACTGGAAAAACCATGTTAGCGATAGAGGTCGCTGATGCATTGAAAAGACCTCTCATTCAGTGGCATGTCAAGTCGACTTCAAAGGCGCAACAAGGGTTATACGAATATGATGCTGTATCGCGATTGCGGGATTCCCAGCTTGGGGATGATAGAGTCCAAGATATAGAACATTATATTAAAAAAGGGCCATTGTGGGAGGCATTTTCCTCAGAGGAGCCTGCAGTTGTTTTAATAGATGAGATTGATAAAGCAGATATTGAATTTCCAAATGACCTCTTGAGAGAGTTGGATAGAATGGAATTCTTTGTTTACGAAACGCAAAAGCTCGTTAGGGCTAAGCATCGTCCTACGATAATTATAACTAGTAATAACGAGAAGGAACTGCCCGATGCTTTTCTTCGGAGGTGTTTTTTTCACTACATTAGTTTTCCAAATAAAGAGACAATGCAGGAAATAGTGGGCGTGCATTTTCCAAAACTAAAAAAAACATTGTTGCAGGAAGCTTTAACTTCTTTTTTCGAAATTAGGGAAGTTCCTGGCATAAAGAAAAAGCCATCAACCTCAGAATTGTTGGATTGGCTAAAACTATTGCTTGCAGAAGATATTCCGTTAGAGGCTTTGCGAGCTAAGGATAACAAGAAGATTATCCCTCCATTGCATGGGGCGCTAATCAAGAATGAGCAGGACGTGCATCTTTTCGAGCGACTTGTTTTTTTATCTAAAAGAACAAACTAAGAAACCGACAGACGTGTTGACAGATTTTTTTCTGCAAATTAGAGGAAACGGAGTGCCAGCGTCGATAAAGGAGTATCTTACTTTGTTAGAGGCCATGGCACATAACCTCGCTGAATGTAGTATTGATGATTTTTATCAAATAGCGCGTATTACCTTGGTAAAAAACGAAACACACTATGACAGGTTTGACAAAGCATTTAGCTCCTATTTCGATGGGATCGAGTCAATACCAGATGAAGTTTTCGGAGAGATACCCAAAAATTGGGTTGAAAAACTTAAGCAGCTTGATTTGACCGATGAAGAGAAAAAAGAAATCCAAGCGCTCGGAGGATGGGAAAAGTTAATGGAAACGTTGAAAAAACGTTTAGAAGAGCAAAAAAAACGTCATCAAGGTGGATCAAAGTGGATTGGTACGGCAGGGACATCCCCTTTCGGCGCCTATGGGTTTAATCCTGCCGGTGTCAGAATCGGACAAAGCGGATCTCGCGGGAGAAGCGCAGTTAAAGTCTGGGATAAAAGAGAGTTTAGGAATTTAGATGATAATGTCGAAATTGGGACTCGTAATATCAAAGTAGCCCTGAAGCGTCTACGGCGCTTTGCTAGGGTAGGTGCAGCCGATCAGTTTGATTTAGACGGGACAGTTAATTCAACAGCTAGAAATGCGGGTTATTTGAATATAAAAATGATTCCCGAGAGGAGAAATGCCGTAAAAGTTTTACTATTTTTTGATGTCGGCGGGTCAATGGAGGACTATGTTCGCATTTGCGAGGAGCTTTTTTCAGCTGCAAAAACCGAGTTTAAACATCTTGAATATTACTATTTTCATAACTTTGTTTATGAAAGTGTGTGGAAAGATAGTCGGAGACGAGGAAGTGAGAGGACCCCAATGATGGAGGTGCTTAATAAATACGGACAGGATTACAAACTAATTTTTGTTGGAGACGCCACCATGAGTCCTTACGAGATAATGTATCCTGGTGGTAGCGTTGAGCATTTCAATGAGGAGGCTGGATCTGAGTGGCTGAAAAGAATGCTTGATGTGTATTCGAAAGTTGCTTGGCTTAACCCGACACCGACTGAAAGATGGGGTTATTATGAGTCCATTGGAATTATAAAAAAATTATTGAACAACCGAATGTATTCTCTCACGCTAGGCGGTTTAGATTCTGCAATAAAGAACTTGGTTAGATGACAAAAAGCACTGAAAAAGTGCGCTTTTCCGCCGAAATGCACCACTAAAGGGCGCAAACAGTCGCTCTATTTTAAAAATTTATATAAAAAATAAAGGTTTATCAGCTTGGAACATAGTTTGCTAGTTAAAACTGGTTAAACTTAATAAAAATAAAATATATAAGGGGAGTAAAAAATGGATCCGAATGCTAATGATGTTTTGTTTATATTGCTCGGAGCAATAATGGTTTTGGCAATGCACGCAGGGTTTGCTTTTTTAGAGGTAGGCACTGTTAGGCAGAAAAATCAGGTAAATGCGTTAGTAAAAATAATAAGCGACTTTTGTGCTTCTACCGTAGCCTACTTTGTTATTGGATATGGAGTTGCTTATGGAACTAGCTTGATGGTGGATGCAGCAACTCTTTCGCAGAATAATGGTTACGAATTGGTAAAATTTTTCTTTTTATTAACTTTTGCGGCAGCTATTCCCGCAATAATTTCAGGTGGGATAGCAGAAAGAGCAAAATTTAATACCCAGTTAGCAGCGAGTTTTGCTTTAGTCGGATTTGTTTATCCGTTGTTTGAGGGAATAGCTTGGAATGGAAACTTTGGCGTGCAAGATTGGCTTCAAAACGCATACGGTGCGCCTTTCCATGATTTTGCAGGCTCGGTAGTAGTCCATGGTATGGGTGGCTGGATAGCGGTCGTGGCCGTAGTGCTTTTGGGGGCCAGAGTTGGCCGTTATAAGGGTGACGAGGTCAAGGCGCAACCTCCATCTAGTATTCCTTGGTTGGCCTTGGGTGCTTGGATGCTAACAGTAGGGTGGTTTGGTTTTAATGTGATGTCAGCTCAAATGATTGAGGGTATCAGCGGTCTGGTGGCAGCAAATTCCTTGATGGCAATGGCGGGGGGTACCTTGGC
>PAHB01000101.1 GCA_002704665.1 Pseudomonadota bacterium | reverse complement strand
AACAACCACTTGATTTTCCTTCCACCCCTTCAACTCATAATGGTGGTGCAGAGGCGCCATTCGAAAGACTCTCCTACCCGTTAATTTAAATGACACGACTTGTAAAATTACGGATAAAGTCTCAATTACAAAAACACCACCCATAATAAATAAAACAACTTCTTGTCGAACAATCACCGCGATAGTTCCAAGGGCAGCACCTAGTGCTAGCGCACCAACATCTCCCATGAAAACCTCAGCCGGATATGCATTGAACCAAAGAAACGCTAACCCTGCTCCAGCGATAGAGGCGCATACCACTGCTAGTTCGCCAGCTCCAGGGATATAAGGAAATGCGAGATATTCGGCAAACACCACATTGCCAGCCACATAGGCAAATATACCTAGCGCGCCAGCAATAATAGCCGTCGGGAGAATCGCAAGACCATCTAGCCCATCGGTTAGATTTACTGCATTACTGGTCCCGACGATCACAAAGAAAGTTAAAATAATGAATCCTATAATACCCATCGGGTACGCAACCTGTTTAAAAAACGGGACTATAAGTTCCATCTGTGCAGGCATAGACGCACTTTGCGCAAGATAAATTGCTATGGATAACCCAATTACAGATTGGGATAGCAGCTTAACCCTAGCCGATAAACCTTTAGGATTTTTGTAAAAAACCTTAAGGTAGTCATCCACAAATCCAATTAAGCCAAACCCAAGAGTCACAAACAAAACAACCCAAACTAAACGATTTGATAAATCGGACCATAGCAATGTTGTGATAACAACCGATATTAATATCAAGGCACCGCCCATTGTGGGCGTGCCTTTTTTAACGAAATGAGTCGTCGGTCCATCATCGCGTACTGCTTGCCCTATGTTATAGCTAACAAGTCTTCTTATGATGGGAGGCCCAATTATAAAAGAAATTAAAAGAGCGCTAAGCATTGCGAGAACAGCACGTAATGTTATGTAATTAAATACATTAAACGCACTTATATTGACTGATAATTCTTGTGCAACCCAAACTAACATTTCTTATCCATGTCTAAAAATTAGTTTTCACAAAGATTTATTATCTCCGTAACGACCTCGTCTAATCCTGCGCTACGGGACCCTTTAATTAAAATATTACAGTTCTCACCTAGTTTATTTCCGATATCTTTTAGTAACGCGTGCTTAGTTTTGTAGTGCATTCCCCCATTTCCAAACTCTTCCGCAGCGAATTCAGCTAAGGCTCCAACACCAATTAGCCTATCTATTCCTTTTTCTTTAGCAAATCCCCCTATATTTTTATGAAACACCTCTGCCCTGGCTCCCAACTCACCCATCTCACCCATAATAAAAATTTTTCTTCCCATAAGAGATGCTAAAACCTCTATCGCCGCCTTTACAGAATCAGGATTAGCGTTATAGGAATCATCAAATAAAAAAATATTCTTTTGCAATTTTATTTTTCTTAAACGGCCATTAATACTTTTAAATTTTTCTAACCCTCCCGATATATTTTTACCTGGAACACCTAATAAACTACATATAGCAGACGCTGCTATCGCATTTCGGACATTATGGACCCCTGGAATTTTTAAATTAATTTGAAATTTTTCGTCAAACGCATTTACCAAAATTTGACTAAATGACGACTCCATTTTATATGTTGCTGTGACATCAGCATGTTTCGTTAACCCGAAACTCGTAACACGCTTGTCCTCAGATTTTTTTTCCCATAACTTAAAATATAAATCATCCATATTTAATACCACTTCGCCATTATCTGTGAGCCCATCAATTAACTCCCCTTTGGCTTTTGCTACATCTTCAATTGTTCCTAACCTTCCCACATGAGCAGCTCCTGCATTATTAATTAACCCATGTGTCGGGGATGCCATTTTTGACAAATAGCCTATCTCTCCCTTGTTATTCATCCCCATTTCTATTACTGCATATTTATGATGAGGCCTCAAACGTACGAGCGTCATTGGGACACCAATATCGTTATTAAGATTTCCTTCTGTAGCTAAAACTCCATCATCTCCAACATAATCTCTTAAAACCGTCGAGACCATTTCCTTAACCGTAGTTTTCCCATTACTCCCTGTAATTGCCACTAACGGTATATCAAAATTTTTCCTCCACCAAGACGCTAATCTACCAAATCCTAACCGGGTGTCATCGTTTACTAGCAGTAGCGGACCAGAGCATTTTATTAATTGCTTTGAACAAACCATAGCTGCTGCAGCTCCGGCTGCAAAAGCTTCCGGTACAAACCTTGATGCATCAACACTATTACCTTTTAGTGCAACAAACAAATCCCCTTTTTGTACTTTTCGACTATCGCAAATAACACGTTTAATAATTGCATTATCGCCAACGTGTTTTAAGTTTGTTTTATTATTTATTTCTGCTAAATCAAACACTCGTTTCCTCGCGAAGCTTTTTCTGCATGAATATTTGTGCCGCTTCCCAATCAGAAAATATAAACTTTTCGCTACCATAGTCTTGGTATTGTTCATGACCCTTACCAGCTATAAGAACTATATCCGCATCCTTGGCTAAGTTAATTGATTTGCCAATGGCTATTTTTCGATCTTGTTCAACATGGCAATTTGATTCTATTCCTGCAAGAATATCTTTTATAATTGAAGCTGGATTTTCACTTCGCGGATTATCACTCGTAACGAAGCATTGATCGGCAATTGTACTCGCCACTCTTCCCATTTCTGATCTTTTTCCTTTATCCCTATCTCCACCACAACCGAATACACAGAAAAGTTGCTCCCCGCTTGAAAGTAAACTTGATAAAGATTTAAGAGATTTTTCCAAGGCATCAGGAGTATGTGCATAATCTATTACGACCAGAGGATTACTTGGCATTCGAATGGATTGCATTCGACCAGATATAGCATCGCATTGACTTATCGCCGCCCCAGCATCTTGGATGTCAAATCCTTTCGAACCCAAAATGCCCAACACTCCGAGAAAATTGTGTAGGTTAAAGGCGCCTATCACCTTTGAATCGATTATAGTTTTCCCCCAAGGAGTAATAACATCGATCTTCATGCCGGTTTTTCTGTGACTAAATTTAAGGCACGCAACATCTCCTTTGTTTAATCCGTAAGATATAAGATTGACTCCGGACTTTTTAATATTTTCGATCAGATGCGTTCCAAAAGAATCATCAATATTTATCACGGCATTTCGTAGCGTAGGCCAATTGAAAAGATGGCTCTTGGCCTGAGCATATTTTTCCATAGTTCCGTGATAATCTAGGTGATCTCTGGATAAATTTGTAAATAATGCACTGTCAAATGAAACACCCTCTAACCTTCCTTGTGAAAGACCATGGGAGGAAACCTCGATTGCCGCACACTTTGCACCGGCTTGTACAAAATTTTTGAGGCTATTGTGTAGGACCAAAGGGTCAGGAGTGGTGTTTTTAGTGACTGCTAAATTTCCCTTAAAAGAAATTCCCATTGTCCCAATGCTACCAGTTGCATACCCAAGTTTGTTTAAGCTGCTAGCAATCCAATTTACAGAGGACGTCTTACCGTTTGTTCCTGTTACTCCGACTGTCCATAACTTTTGACTCGGACTTTTATAAAAATAATCAGCAATGACACCCACCATAGCCCTCAGGTTTTTCATAGGAAAATTATTGATCGTTAATGCTTCTGGCCAAATAAAACCATCTGGCTCCCAAACAACAGCTGCAGCACCTGACAAAATTGCATTGGTGATAAAAAGCCTTCCATCGCTCTTAATCCCGGGATACGCTAGAAATACATCACCTTTCTTAACATGATTACTGTGATTAGAAATGCCCGTTGGACTAAAACCGTCTATTCCAAACATTTGTTTGAATAAGTTTTCAACATTTTTATTCACGATTGGCACTTTCTATCATCCCTCGGCACTTGGACTTTGACGATCAGCCGTTATTGTTTTCTCTTTCTTATCTCCCGGCACATCTAATAAACGCAATGAATTACCAATTATCTGACTGAAGACTGGCGCTGCCACCGTTCCACCAAAATACTGACCACCGCGAGGATCATCAATAACTACAGCTACAATTAATTTTGGTTTACTTGCTGGTGCAAATCCAACAAAAGATGAGTAATAACTGTGCTTTGAATAAGCACCATCCAAAAGCTTGTGCGCGGTCCCCGTTTTTCCTGCCACACGATATCCTAGAACCCTTGCCTTAGTACCGGTTCCTCCGTCCTCGACAACCTCCTCGAGCATTTTCCCAACAGCCTTCGAGGTTTGCAAACTCATTACCATGCGCCCCTTTGGCAGTGCATCTCTTTTTACAAAAGTAATGGGCAATAATCTACCTCCCGTGGTGAAAATTGTGTAAGCCCGTGCGAGTTGTATCAGACTAACTGATATACCATGACCAAATGACATGGTTGCTTTCTCAATAGTCTTCCAAGTAGAAAACTTTCTTAACCTACCTTTTGCCTCTCCCGGGAAACCAGATTCTGGAGATTTTCCGAACCCAACTAAAGAAAACATACGCCAGAGTTCCTCGGAAGGCATTTTTAATGCGATTTGAGCAGAACCAACATTAGAAGATACTTTAATGATTTCTGAAACGGTCAAGTCTGTTTTTTTAGGATGGGTATCAGTGATTTCCTTGTTGCCCACCCTCAGTCTCCCGTTACCAATATTTATACTCGTTCGAGGAGTAACATATCCGGCTTCAATTGCAGCCGCAGCGTTAAACGGTTTGAGAGTTGAGCCGGGTTCAAAAATATCAACGACAGCTAAATTCCGGGCAATGGATGGTCGATAAGTTTTCCTATTATTTGGATTATAAGAAGGCCAATTTACTAATGCGAGTATCTCTCCGGACTGAGCATCTAAGACAACAACACTGCCAGATTTTGCATCATTTTCAATTACGGCTTTTTTAATTTCTCGAAAGGCAAAATTTTGTAATCGTAGATCAATCGATAATGGCAAATCGTGACCTTTTTGAGGTAAAAACAATTTGTCAGGATCCTCATCTATCGGATTATTTTCCCTATCACGATATACAAACCTTTTACCTGGCTTTCCCGAAAGCCACTCATGATATTCTAGTTCAATACCTTCTTGTCCGATCTCGTCAATGTCTGTAAGTCCAACAATGTGAGCGGTTACCTCTCCTTTTGGATAATAACGCTTATATTCGTTTTCAAAAGAAATCCCCGGAACCCCTAGCGCCGAAATAGCTTTTGCTTTATCCGGAGATATTTGCCGTTTTAAATAAACACATCCTTTATTTTTTTGGCTTAATCTTTTAGTCAATAAGGCAGGCTGAATTTCAAGTATATGCGACAACTTTTGATGATCACTGGCAGATAAATTAACGTCTCTCGGAGACGCACACACTGTTTTTACTGAGGTACTTATTGCTAGCGGAACTCCTCTACGGTCAGTAATTTTACCCCTATTTGCCCTGAGCATTTCTGTATAAGCAAGCCAAGGTTGTTTTGCTGTTTTATACGGATTTTCGAAGCATTGCAGATAAAGGGCCCGCGCCACCAAAACCAGAAAACATAATATAATCAAAGCAAGTAATAGTCTGGACCGTCGTACGGATAGCCTCAAACCTAAAACATTTGTAAGCTCCGGTCTCATGGGATAGGTAACGCGGGCGGGGGAGGAATCGGTTGAATTCTTTCAGGATTGGGAAAACGCATTCCCAGTTTTTCGCTTGCGACGCGCTCAACCCTAGAAGACTTAATATCTTGTTCTAATTCTATTTGAAACTTGTCATATTCAGAATCTAACATCTCAGTAACGCGCCTCTCTTTTTGGACCTGATTAAACAAAACCCTGTAAGTTTGTTGCGACGTTATTAGTGATAGCGCACACACTATTAATAATAAAAAAAGTGGGAAAGTATACATATTCACGCCGCTAGCCTCTCGCCAATGCGAAGCACTGCGCTCCTAGACCGTGGATTATTGCTAATTTCCATCTCTTTCGGGAATAACGCTTTACCAATAATTTTAATTCTAGGCTCTGGAAGATCTTTTCCTTTTATTGGAATCTCTTTTGGTACGTAGGGCGGCTCTGACTCAGCCTTAAAAAACTGCTTAACTATGCGATCCTCCAAAGAATGAAAACTAATGACAACAAGCCGCCCTCCAGGTTTTAAAGACTGAACACATTGCGGCAAAAACGACCTCAAACTGTCAAGCTCTTTGTTAATGTGAATACGCAAAGCTTGAAAAACTTTGGTAGCCGGATGCTTATTTTTTGTCGGAACCAATACCGATTTTTTTATAATCGACACCAAATCAAAAGTAGTTTTAATCGGTTCTTTTGCTCGGTTGAAGACGATCGCTTTTGCCACCCGCTTAGCAAAACGCTCCTGTCCATACGATCTTAATACTTTTGCAATGGCTTTTTCCTCGGCTTTCTCTAACCAATCAGCTACTGTTTCTCCCGAGGAATTATCCATCCGCATATCCAACGGGCCATCTAAATTAAAACTAAACCCTCTCGATGAATCTTCTAATTGCGGCGAAGATACGCCTAAATCAACAAATATGCCATCAACAGAGGAGATACCGTGTCTTGACAAAATTTTTTTTAATTGGCTAAAACATCCGGAAACAAAAAATAATCTTTTATCTCTTAATTTTGTCGCCTCCTTGGAGGCAGAAGGATCCTTATCGATTGCGATTAGCTTTCCCTTTGAAGAAAGTTTCCCCAAGATCGCGCTGGCATGACCTCCTCTACCGAAAGTGCCATCGACATAAACACCGTTATCTGAGGTAATCAGGCCTGAGATCGATTCTGTGACCATTACTGGTATATGTTTGTAGACCAGATTCATTTACACGGCTACCTTATAAAGCGAAATCTTTAAAATCAGTAGGCATAACATCCCCTTCCAACTCTAAGTTTTCGAGTTGCTTTTCCCAAAAAACATTACTCCAAATTTCGAAATGACTTCCTTGACCAATCAGCATTACCTGTTTTTCAAAATGGGCAAATTGCCGAAGCGCTCGCGATATTAATAATCTTCCCGCATTGTCAAGTTCTAACTCCTCCGCAAATCCAACTAGTATCCGCTTATAAGCACTAGCTGTTTTGTCAAAACTTGAAAAGCCCATTATATTTGCCCGAATCGGCCCCCAAGCGTCTACAGGATAAAGTAATAAACAACGGTGGGGATGCGCGGTTAAGACCATTCCTCCCTGAGCATTACTCTGCAGTTCCGTTCGATGCTTTATGGGCACTATAAGCCGTCCTTTTGCATCCAAATTTAGCGATGTTGCCCCCTGAAACATTATCAATATTCCCTAACTTTCCCCTTTTTCCCACATTTTCCCAGTTTCTCCCACTTTAGTGGAAAAAAAAAGTTAGGTCAAGCTTGAATCACTTCATTTGTGTATTCGACACAACAACTTATAAAGAAAAGCTCACAAATTAGCAAAAACACTTGATATGATAATAATCATGGCCTTGTTAATAAATATTAATTTTATTTTTAACTTTATAATGTAATATTATGATAAAAAAGAAAGTTAGCCTGTAAGCCGGGTTCTGTCTTAATGCTCATCACATTGAGGCAACCATTCATCTGGGCTGCGAATCACTCCGCAGCTCTAGCAACCAACCCGGGAACAGTGCGGGTCACACCTCTGCCCCCCTATTCGGTCTTGCTCCAGATGGGGTTTACCTTGCCAGACATGTTGCCATATCTGCGGTGGGCTCTTACCCGATGTTCATCGAATCACCAACCATGAAATATGGTTCACCATTTCACCCTTACCAAACAAAAAATGTTCCGGCGGTATTTTTTCTGTGGCACTTTCCATCGCTTTACAGCGTCCGGCCGTTAGCCGGCATCTTACCCTGCGGAGCCCGGACTTTCCTCTGGTTCTATACCTCACAAACCAGCGATTGCCCGGCTAACTTTCTAAAGGTTAGTATATCGTTAATTGAATGGAAGGAAGAAAAAAATATCCGTAGGAAATTTTACGATTTTTTTACTTTTCTCTGATTTCAAGAGCCCGTCCATAAACGAGCTTTCGACTCTTTCCAGTTAATTGTACTGCTATTCGAACCGCGTCTTTCAAAGCTAATTCTTCCAAGAGTACTTTTAAAACTTTTTTTACTTCGGCATCCCCAGAATCGGGCTCTATCGCCAATCCTTTAACAACAATGACAAACTCTCCCCTCATGTCAAATTTAGCTTTATCGATTAATTCATAAAAATTTCCCAAAGTACTCTCAATCGTTCTTTCGAAAAGTTTAGTCAATTCCTTACATACAGCAACAGGACGATCAGTCCCAAACACCTCCATTAAATCCTTGACGGTTGTTTGCAGCCTATGGGGCGCTTCGAAAAACACTTGCAAACCAGACTGCCTGGCCGCTTGAGCAATTATCATTTTTCTTGCCGCGCCTCTAGATGGCAAAAAACCGTTGAAATTCATATGTTTAGAATAAAAACCGCAGACTGATAAGGCGGCCGTTAAGGCACTGGGGCCGGGGATAGCTAGGACATTGATTTTTGCTTTTCTAGCTTCTGATACTAGGAGAGCTCCCGGATCACTTAAGCAAGGTGTCCCCGAGTCACTTACTAGAGCAACTGACTTACCTTCTTTCAAGAGACTTATTATTCCTTGTGATGAACCCTGCTCGTTAAAACGGTGGTGAGCAATGATCCGCTTCTTTAAGCCGATATTACTTAATAATTTTTGACTTACCCTCGTATCCTCAGCTGCAATCAGATCAACAGACGTCAAAATCTCTATTGCGCGCCGAGAAATATCCATTAGATTTCCGATCGGCGTCCCGACAACATATAATGAACCTTTTATTTTATTCAGGCAGGCACCATGAGTCAAAGCTATATCCTAAGGTTTTTACTAATATCAATACTATACCTCCCCTTTTATATTGTCTCTAGCTCAGCAAAGGCGCAAGTTGCAACCGAAGAGACTGAGTTTGTTAGTGACGATGATGATAGCCTAAAAGAGTTGCTCGTAAAAATCGATAACGGAGCAAAAGATCATATCGCTATTTTATTGCCTACCTATTCTGCTGGTTTAACAAAAATTTCCGAAACTATTACGAAAGGAATATTTTTAGCAAGAGCAGCTGACAAAAAAACGCTATTACCGATAGCAAGCTATAGCTTGGAATACGATTCGTTAGATAAACTACAAGTAACGTATGAAAAAGCTGTGCAAAAAGGAGCAAAAGCTATAATTGGTCCGTTAACCAAAAAAGCGGTAAAAAAACTAGTAACAACGAATCTAAATTTTGTTCCAACAATATGCCTAAATGTGGTTCCAGAGGCTGAAGGAATTGATAAAAATATATTTCTTTTTGGGTTGCAAATCGAAAATGAAGCAAAAAAACTTGCCAAATTAGCTTTTTCAGAGGGTGGGCGAAAAATTCTAACAGTTGCCGAAGATTTTTCTGTATACCAGCGATTTTTAAGGTCAGTAGAAAACGAGTGGTTATCACAGTCGGGCGAGATAATTGCACAATTCAGCTATACAGATTTAAATAACGATATGTCTCGTATAAATGAGTTGTTGGAGGATACCGAAGCCGACACAATACTTATTGCTGTATCACCCGATGCCGCCCAGAATTTAAGACCTTATCTGGGTACCAGACTACCGATATACGCGCCCTCCATTATTCATACATCCCGAATTGACAAATTACGGATGCACGATCTAGAAGAGGTTCGGTTCTTGGAGATGCCATGGATCATTGACAAAAAATCAAAATTTGTTACCGGTCGCGGTAAAGGTCAATCGCTTCAGCTAGAAAGATTTTATGCCTTAGGTATCGACGCCTATGAGATTACTTCAATGATTGTTAGTGATCCATTAAATATTCCCAACACCATTCAAGGAAGGTCAGGAATTATCACCTTTTCTAACCCACTTTTCATTAGGGACGGAAAGCCTGCAAAATTTGCTGGGGGGAAAATCAAACCAATTGCTACTGTTAATCATAAATAAAAAATTCATATTTGTATCTTTGTGATATCCTTCGTTGATAAATTTTTGTCAGCAATGTCTATAAAATATATGACTTGGACCGGTAAACTTTTAATCGGAACTCTAGCCATAGGGTCCCTCCTTGCTCTCCCAGGCTGCGCACCTTTAATCGTGGGAGCAGGTGTTGGCGCTTCGGCAATTATTGCCGAAGATCGTCGTACTAGCGGGGCAATGCTTGAGGATAAAACGATTGAAATTAAAGCGTTGAAATTAATTAAAAATAATCTTGGAGAAAAAAATTCAATAAAAGTCCACAGCTTTAATCGGCTCGCCTTACTGGTCGGTCAAGTAGATTCAGAGGAAAAACGAATCGAAGCGGAAGACTTGACCATGGAGGTATCAAATGTCCGACAAGCTCAAAACGAAATTGAAATAGCGGGGGAAGCAAGCTCGATATCAAAGAATAACGACGGATTTATCAAGGCCAGAGTACTAACGAGTTTTGTAAAAGATGGACAAGTAAAATCGCAGTACTTCAAGATAATTGTAGAATCAGGAGTTGTTTTTCTGATGGGGTTGGTTACCCAAGAAGAGGGTGAAACAGCATCTAAAGTTGCTGCCAATACGGACGGAGTTAAAAAAGTAATCGCAGTATTTGAATACCTTGATTAATTGCCTATTGTGCTAATGCCTCCTTGTACATTTTTAACGTCTGCTCCCGCATTTCTGCATGACTAACGATTGGACATGGGTAATCAATACCCAACTTGAAAGAGTAATTTTCTTGCTCTTCTAGAGTCATCAAAGAAGGCGAGTGAATAAATCTGTCAGGTATTTTTCGCAACTCGGGAACGAACTCCCTAATAAAAGCTCCTTTCTCATCAAACTTTTTTGATTGAAGGAGTGGATTAAAAATTCGAAAAAAAGGTTGAGCATCGCAACCCGTGGAGGCGGCCCATTGCCAACCGCCGTTGTTTGCTGCTAAGTCAAAGTCTAATAACTTTTTAGCGAAGTATTTCTCTCCCCACCTCCAGTCAACACATAAATCCTTGACAAGAAAGGAAGCCGTTATCATCCTCAACCTGTTATGCATAAATCCTGTATGATTTAGCTGTCTCATTCCAGCATCAACAATAGGATACCCTGTATTACCGTTTGTCCAAGCTTCAAAAAAAGACTGGTTGTTAGTGAACTTTAGGGCATCATATTTTTTCTTAAAAGACTGGTTTACCACGTGAGGAAAATGAAAAAGAATACTAAAATAAAAGTCCCTCCATACAAGCTCGTTCAGCCATGCCATGTGACCAGAAGATACGCTTTGATTAGCCAAATTAAATACTTGTCTTATAGAGATTGTTCCAAATCTTAAATGCACTGATAGGCGAGATGTTGCGCTGAGATGAGGAAAATCCCTTTGGTGATGATAATCATGAATCCTGGCCTCAAAGGCGCCAAGGCACTCTTGACCACCAGTTTCTCCCGCCTCGATGTAAGGTTTTGAATCGACAGGTGGGGTAAAACCAAGCTCTGTCAACTTAACCATTTCAGTCAATTCACATTTGGCAAAGTTGCGAATATTTAATTTAAGTTCTGTAAATGTCGAGATATCGGCCATTTTTTGTTTCCAAGCTTTTTTATAAGGTGTAAAAACAGTGTAAGGAGACCCTTTTGGCGATAAAACTTCCGATTTTTCCAAAATTACCTGATCTTTGAACCCTCTTACTTGCGTCTTATATTTACTTAACGACAGTTTAATTCGTTTATCTCTTTCAATTGCGCGGGGCTCGTAGTCCTCCCCAAAAAAAATAGCATTAATTTCAAACTTCGAAACAATTTTTGGAATCTCTTCGATCGGATCTCCTTTTATAACATGCAACTCGCCCCCCAAATCTCGAATGTTATTTTTAAGCTGGATAACACTCCGCCAGATAAAATCCACCCTTTGGTCTGAAACATCCTTTAATTCGTTAAGAATCGTAGTATCGAAAACAAAAACGCAGAATACGTTTTCTCCGCTTTGCAATGCGTGGTAAAGTGCCGTGTTGTCGAGTAACCTGAGATCACGTCGAAACCACATTAGAATGTTTTTGTGAGTTTCCAATCGAACTTTCCTAATTTCTCTGTCAGTCGTATATGTTTCCTAATAAGTTTGAGTCAGAAAACATTTCTAAAGTTTCTAATTCTACTAAATGTTTTATTACGACTAAAACCACTATCTAAATTTTTTTTTAATTATAATTCCCAAGTATATAAGCGAAAAATGAAAAAGCTTTTTTGTCATATATCTATTGAGACTTTTAAATAAATTTCTGTTATAGTTTGGTCGTGTTTAGGTGTAGTGCTTTATAAAAAAAGTTATCCAATACATTGTTGGCACGTGTAGTTTTTTTAATATCCTCGGCTGAGGTTT
>PAHB01000100.1 GCA_002704665.1 Pseudomonadota bacterium | reverse complement strand
TTGAAAGGATAAAGGATGAAATTTAAAGCTGCCGTAATAAGAGACATGGGGCTTAAACAGCCTTACTCTGTAAGCGAGCCGTTGAAAATTGAAGAGGTAGAACTTTCAAGTCCCCAAGAACGAGAAGTACTTGTGCAAATTAAAGCTGCCGGACTATGTCACTCTGATCTATCAACCGTAAATGGAAATCGACCACGTCAAACACCAATGGTTCTTGGTCATGAAGCAGCTGGAATAGTCATGGAATGCGGATCGGGCGTTACCGATCTTTCGCAGGGAGACCATGTTGTTTTGGTTTTCGCTCCAAGCTGTGGAGAATGCATTTCTTGTATAGAGGGGCATCCTGGACGCTGTGAACCCGGGCAAAAAGCCAACGCGGATGGAACTCTTCTCGGAGGAGGTATAAGACTCAGCCAAAATGGTGAAAAGGTTTACCATCATGTTGGAGTATCGGCATTCGCAGAGTACTGTGTCGTTAATAGAGGATCTTTGGTAAAAATTGATAAAGAGCTTCCCTTTGACGAAGCGGCGCTCTTCGGATGCGCGGTACTTACTGGGGTTGGGGCTGCGCTTAACACAGGTGAGGTATTTCCTGGTGCTAAGGTTGCTGTTGTGGGCTTAGGAGGTGTGGGTCTGAACGCTCTCCTTGGAGCCCACGTCGCGGGAGCATCAAAAATTGTCGCAATTGATGTGCATGAAAGTAAATTGGCGATAGCCAAAGAGCTAGGAGCTACCAATGTGGTCAATGCCTTGGATGAAGATGCTGTTGAACGAGTAAAAGAAATGACCGAAGGAGGTGTCGACTTTGGCTTCGAAATGGCAGGATCAGTTGAAGCAATGGAATTAGCCTATAGAGTTACGCGTCGAGGAGGAACAACCGTAACAGCAGGCCTACCGCATCCTGAAAAGAGATGGGCATTACAACATGTTCACCTCACAGCTGAGGAACGGACAGTTAAAGGCAGCTACGTGGGATCCTGCGTTCCGCCTCGAGATATGCCACGCTACATTGAACTTTATCGTAAAGGAGTACTACCAGTTAACAAGTTGTTAAGTGACCATTTAGAACTTGAGCAGATAAATGAAGGGTTCGACAAGTTAGCATCTGGCCAAACCGTTCGTCAGCTTATAATGTTCGAATAATGTGCAACATGAATTGGAACTCAAGACTTACCACGTTATACACGGGCGCAGTGCACGATGTTCTAAGAGATATGGGCCAAGAAAATTTTATTTTGCCGAAAAATATATTGGCTTTAAACCCTGGTCAAAAACTTTGCGGCGAAGTCTTCACCGTTAATGGTGAGACGGCAGACAACCTAGATGGTCACCAAACGCTAATTGAGTGGACAAACCTATTATCCAAAGCTCCCGAGGGGAAAGTTATAATTTGCCAGCCAAACAACGATCAAGTCGCACTGATGGGAGAATTATCTGCGGAGACATTGAAGAAAAAAAAAGTATTGGGCTATATTGTAGACGGCGGATGCCGTGATACCGAACTCATATTGAATTTAGATTTTCCCGTATTTTGTTCCTTCAAAACCCCAGCCGATATAGTTGGGCGCTGGATACCAAAACAACTCGGCGAATCCATTAACATTGGAAAAGTTATCGTGCACACCGGCGATTATGTAGTCGCAGACAGAGACGGTATAGTGATTATACCAGGGCAATTAATCAAAGAAACTGTTGAAAAAACTGAGACCATGATATCTACCGAGAATAAGGTAAGGACAGCAATCATGAATGGAGCTGATCCCAAAGAGGCTTATTTAAAATTTGGCAAATTTTAGCCGCCTCTTTGAAATTCACTATGCTCCCGACGTTGTCCTCGTCTTAATTTGGAATATCTAAACTACCAATAGCCTTAGGATAAGTCACGATGCCCCAAGGCATATTCGGAACAGGTATCGACTTGATGGGTTCCAGTGTTTCCATATCGATTACAACTACTTCATCCGAGCGACCGCAGGCTACTAAAATCTGCCTATTATCCGGAGTAAAAGTAAAGTGCCAGCAACGTTCTCCAGTAGGTATTTTCTTAATTGACTCCCAGGATTTTGTATCAAATATTTCCAAAGCCTTATCTTGCTTAAGGGCTACAAAAAGCCTTTCGCCCTTTTCGTCAAAAGCTAGTCCATAAGGAACTTTTCCTGTGGTTACTACTTTCTCAAGATTAAAGTCGGAATCAATTATTACCAGCTTATCTCCAAATTCAAGGCTTCCAACATAATATTCACCACTTGGAGCAGCTTTTATACCCCGGGGCCTATTGCCATAAGCCTGGGTGCTGATTGTTTTTACTAAATTTCCTGTATCAATATCATGAACCGTAATGTTTTCATCTGCTTCGTTGGTGACCAAGATTTTTGTACCATCTGCAGAAAACTCAATGCCCTCGGTTTCCATGCCTCCCGTAATGGCTTTAACCATTTCCCCTTTTACAAGATCCACAATTGCAATTTGTGCAGGTTCTTCTTCATCTTCCTCTCTAGCTTTGGCTAGCGCTTCAGCCTCTTCAGATCCGGGCGCTGGCGGTGGCCCACCAACTGAAGCCGGCTCATATGATACAAACACCTGCTCTCCTCGAACTCTCACAAATTCGGGGTTTTCTCCTATCGCAATTCGTTTGATCAATTCACCAGTGTTACGATTGATCACTGAGATATCACCATCTTCACCGTTGGCTGTTATTAAAGCCTTACCATCAGCTGTAACACCAATTCCTCTTGGCCCTCTTGCGCCTACCTGGATTTCCCCCTTAACCTCCATCGATTTAAGATCAATCACGATAACATTCCCTTTTTGAGTGCTCACATAAGCCAAAGCCTCCTCTGATTTTTGTGAAACCGCCTCTTCCTTCGAACCAGTACAACCAAAACTAATCAACCCTGCGAGCAAAATTGTTGATACCAAACGAAAACCTCTGGAAACGATCATTAAATTATTCCTTTTATTTTTGTTCATAATAGTCCAACGAGCCAAACACCGCCGTGGACACAAACTTTAAGATACAACAAACCGCATTGTACCAAGCCTACGCAAATTAATACATCAACTAAAACTAGCAAATAAAATATATATATGTTATTTTACGCTTTTATTTCATTAACTTGGCTCCGTTTTTTTAGAAATTGGCGATAAATTTCAGATCATCAAATTCGAGAAGATTTCCTGTAATTTTCATTGAGGTGAGACAAAAAGTTTTGAGCGAGAAAACTTCAATAACACCTAGTTCAATATCAATTAATTTAAATGCCTCACACAAATGTATCTGTTGGTTCATGGCCTTGGTAACTTTTATTTTACTAAATACATTTGGCTCTGACGCGTATGCTCATTCAAACAGCGTCGGATATCGCAACCAAGCAGCAGGGGTTCTGAGATTTTATATTGGCTCTGATCATGGAACTGCCAACACATCTGAGGATATTTGAAACTCACCAACCCAAATGGGGCGGTATCTTATCTATCATTCAGAGAAATTGGAAAGAGTGGAGAAGCGACTGCGAGTGCTACCTGTGCCACCTCGGGTGGAACAATCGCCTGCCCAGACTCGGGCTTAATTGCCAAAACATCCGCAAACGGGGGAAACTTTTTTGTTACTGATAGAGATGGTAACTTGGGGGCTTACGGAGACAGCTCTTTTAATTGTCGAACTACGGGTGGGGCTGGCACCTCCAATTTTTGGCAATATCTTGATGCGGATTTAACAATTCCCGGAACCTACCAGGCTGGATATGTAGCATGTAACGCAAGGCCAGATTTTAACTCAGGGGATCCAACAACCTTCAACTGCCGATCAGGAACAAGTCCGGATGTTAAATGGGATGTTCCAACAGGTAATGGTGGAGCGGTTTGTTTTGGGCTTGATATGAACCTTGATATTTCCGAGTCAGACCTTGGAATTCCCTCGCTCACCGGTGCCAGTCTTGAACCAGCTGATAACTCTACCGGCGTCAGCATATTACAAAAACTGAAAATCGTTTTCTCAGAAGCAGTAAATGTTGGATCTGGTGTTATCAAAGTAATAAAAACCTCTACAAACGAAGTTATCGAGTCTATTAGTGTCACAAGCTCACAAGTCAGCGGCAATGGAACGGATACCATCAATGCTACCTGGACTAATGCACTTGAAAATAGCACAGACTATTGTGTTCAGATCGAAAGCACAGCCTTCGATAGTGTTAGTACGGGAAAAGGGTTTGCAGGGATATCAGATCAAACAACTTGGAACTTCAGAACCAACGATTTACCAGCATTGATCACGCCGACACCAACCGATAATGCGTCTGGAGTACAGGTACTAAAAAAATTGAAGCTTGTTTTCTCTGAAACCGTCAATGTTGGTTCAGGTTTGATCAAGTTAATAAAAGGCGGAAGTAATGAGACCATTGAATCCATTGATGTCACGGGATCACAAGTTACGGGAACCGGTACCAATACCATTGATGTAACGTGGACAAACCCACTCGAAGAAACCAGTGACTATTACGTACAAATTGATAGCACGGCGTTTACGAGTGTAGGAACCGGACAAGGCTATCCGGGAATCTCTGATCAAACAACTTGGAACTTTACAACCCGAGACCTTCCGGGAATGTCGTCAACGATTCCAGCTGATGGCGCGACCGATGTCTCTGTGGATACCCTCTTAACCATGGAATTTAGTAGTGCAATGAGTATTGGCTCTGGAAATCTAAAGATTATAAAAACGAGTGATGGATCAATACTCGAAACAATCGATATCACAAGTGACCAAATCGCCGGTTCAGGCACCACAAAAATAACGGTTACACCGACCGATTTTTTCGTCAAAAACACCGCTTATCATGTCTTACTTGATGCGGGAGCTTTGAAAGATTCGACGGAGGATCCCCACATAGGTATTAGTGATGCAACAACTTGGAACTTCACTACGGAACTCACAGTAGCTAATCCTTTGGTAAACGACCCGGTCGTGATAGGCCTCGTGGAAGCTCAGGCCGAGCTTGCTAACAGAGCGGTATTTGGATCGCTCGTACCCGTAGCCAGTCGAATGATGCAATTTAGGCGAAATCGCAGATCCTCTAACTTATCTCAACAGGGTATACAAGTTAAATTCACCAACCCTGAAATAACCAAAGCACTTTCATATGCTCCCGTACAAGCCCTGATGGAGATAGAAGATGGTTTTCTTGATCAATTGGCGAGAGGAGTTATTAACCCCAGTGGTGAGTTACTTGGAAAACAATGGGCAATCTGGTCGGCTGGAACAATAATAATCGGCAAAACTGATGCAACCGCTTCTACCAACGGGTCAAAGTTCACAACTGACGGAATAACAATAGGCGTTGACAAGAAAATTGATAATAACCGTTTGTTTGGGATGTCCGTCCGCTCGGATAGAGAGCAAAATGACGTCGGTGTTGGAAGCTTTGTTAACACAAATTCCCAGGGACTTACTTTCTACGGTAGTTGGTCAAAAGATAACAAGACCTACTTTGACGCTGCAATGGGTTTTAATGAACTGATTATGGACATTCAACGCACAACTAGCCGTAAAACAGTATTTAAAGGAGAACGTACAGGTTATCAATTCTATCAAACTGCAACTCTAGTACGAGAAATCAGACTTGGGAAAACAACCTTATCGCCATATGCTAATCTTGCTCTGGGATATACACGATTCGGCTCCTATGATGAACATGGAGGCACACCAAACGCTGCTTTATCATTTGGATCTCAACACATAACATTAAAAAAAGGACATCTAGGTCTGCAAGTTGATACTCAAAAGCAATCAAGGTTTGGAGTAACGAGACCGTTTGTAAAAATTGAATACGGCGACGATAAAAGCACTGGCTCCGATATTACCGCATCCTACGTGATAGATCCTACCACCCTATTTTCGACAAGTTGGAAAAATTCTCAATCGACCGGATGGAGATTAGAAACTGGATTAGACCTTAATCTCAAATCAGGATTTGTTGGAATATCATATGAGCGCATAGAAGAGAAAAATACTACTAGCTCCGACTCTACCAAAGTACATGCTGACAGCATCCAAATTCGTGCACTTTATCGCTTCTAAAAGTATTAAAAAAATAGATTGCAAAAAATGTTCAACATTGACAACTCTTTTTCTCGCCACTTACCGCAAGATAATAATCATGGCGGCGAACCTCGACAAGTACAAGCAGCTTTTGCATTCGTAGAACCGACGCCCGTAAGAAAACCCCAAGTCATAGCATTTTCAACCGAGGTAGCCTCGTTGCTAGACTTAGATGTCTCCGAATTTTCTTCCAACGAAACCGCTGCGATTTTTGCGGGAAATAAAATAATCAAAAATATGCATCCTTATGCAGTGAATTATGGAGGACATCAATTTGGTCATTGGGCCGGCCAATTGGGCGATGGACGCGCTATTACTCTTTGTGAAATTATCAATAAGTTGAATGAGAGATGGGAAATTCAACTAAAAGGAGCTGGCAAAACTCCATTTTCTAGGTCTGGTGACGGTCGCGCAGTTTTACGATCATCTATCCGGGAATTTCTGTGCAGCGAGGCAGTGCACCACCTGGGTATTCCTTCGACAAGAGCTCTCAGTCTTGTCGAAACCGGTGAATTAATTGTCAGGGATATGTTTTATAATGGCAACCCAAAAGAAGAACCAGGAGCAATAGTATGTCGGGTAGCTCCAACCTTTCTACGTTTCGGAAATTTTGAACTCCCCTCGTCGAGGGGGAATAATAAACTCCTTCAACAATTGGTAGACTACACTATTGAACATCACTTTCCACATTTATTAGCCCAAAGTTTACCAGCGTCGGAAGAAATCTATGGTAGTTGGTTCAAAGAAATATGTGAAAAAACAGCGTATCTGGTTTCCGAATGGATGCGCGTAGGCTTTGTACACGGCGTTTTGAATACGGATAATATGTCAGTGATGGGATTAACTATCGACTATGGCCCTTATGGTTGGATTGATAATTTTGATAGAAAATGGACCCCCAACACTACAGATGCGGATGGGCTACGCTATTGTTTTGGAAACCAACCGACCATAGCTCATTGGAACCTATATCAATTAGCGAGAGCTGTCAGGATATTATTCCAATCTGATAAACCACTACAGAATGGACTTGATCATTTTCAAAAGACCTATAAAGCAAATGAGAAACGTGTTATTTCAAACAAATTAGGATTAAGCCAAGGGACTGAGGATGACTTATCCTTAATGAATAAGCTTTACGATTTGCTCGAATTATGTGAGATAGATATGACAATTTTTTTTACGGCTTTAAATCGCTTGGATATCAATTCACCTGATTTAAGTGTTTTTGATGAGGCATTTTATAGTAATGAAAAAAAACAGAAAAATATTGATGCAGTTACAAATTGGTTGGATCAATATGTATCGAGAGTGCTTAATGATTCGATAAGCAAAGAAAAAAGAAACCAACTGATGAATCGCAATAACCCAAAATTTATCCTGCGCAACTATCTGGTTCAACAAGCCATTGAATCAGCAGAAAACGGCGACTTTACTGGAATAACCAAGCTCATGGAAATTATCCGCTGCCCCTATGGGCGGCACATTGACCAGCGTTTTCTCGCGCGACGGCCAGATTGGGCCCGAAAAAAACCCGGTTGTTCAATGCTATCATGTAGCTCGTAACGGAAAAAAGACCTCAACGACGTATACTAGTTTCTCTGAATTTACGTACAATCGGTTCAATTACGAAAGTACTTTGCTCCATCTTTTTTTCAATCTCTGCTACCACCTCTCTCATGTATTCCATGATGGCGCCGATACCTTGCATGGCAATCAAGCGTCCATATTTACGGCCAGTTTCTTGTCCAGCAAAACGCCTAACAGCTGGATCTTTGTAGATATTAGCTCTAGCAGCAAAAGTCGGTCGAGCTGCCCACCATACTTTTTGTAATTCATCATACTCTCTTTCGCTGCCTGCAATATTTGGCTTGATAGTACGGCTAATAGTGTAGGCAAGCTGCAACGTCTCTGCGATCATACTCATATCGATTATTTCTCTTTGAATAGTCCCCGTAGGAGTCTGAAAATGGCTTGCAATCTCATCGGCCTCCTCCGCTGATAATCGCTCGACAAATAAATCATAAAGTGCGATTTTAAACCAAGTTGGATCTCGTACCAATAAACCAATTTCCTCGTCGAGTATAATTATCAACTCTTTCTCTGCTTTCAACCATTCTGGTGCCGTGGCATTCCATGATTTACCTAGCGCATTTTCCTTCCCGTAATTTTCTAGCATTTCCCTAATCTTAATTAAACCGGCCTGCTTTACTACAAGGCATCCAATAGCAATTGGCATTGAGGGGTCATGCTGAACAACCAAACGATTAACGGCCTGGTAATGGTAACCCTCTGCTGTTCTTTCTTCAGCTTTTACGGGGCAATTAAAACATAGCAAAACCAAAAGACAAAAACGCAAAGCGTTTATCTTTTGGTGATGCTCAGATAAAAATGTAGAAGGATTAGCCATTACTAGACTTTATTTTTTTTCACTTTTTCATTTCACCAACAGAATAGTTAGCCCCACGATAAAGTATTTTCTTATTTATCTCATTGATTCTTTCGTGTTCTTTTATTTCCTGTTCTCCTAAGTCTCGCTCGGGAGCCCGCTCGTATTCAAAGTGGTTAAACCGATCTTCGCCTGACACTAGTGTCGCAAAATCTTTTGGTCCTACTGTCTGCTTAACGTGGGTGGGAATCATTCTGATGGCTAATCCAATCCGCCTTGAATTTGAGGAATTAGCATTTGACCCGTGAACAAGCTTTACATGGTGAAGTGATACTTCTCCCGGCTCTAGCTCCATATCAACGACCTCTGAATCGTCTACCTTAATTTGTACTTCTTGCCCACGACTTAGAAGATTATCAGCGGCAAATGTATCATCATGTACCATTTGATCTCTTTTGTGCGTATTAGCCAAAACTCTCATGACCCCGTTTTCTTTATTACTAGTGGAAAGAGCAACCCAAATAGTCATTACATCAGGAGTCGATAAACCCCAATAAGTCGAGTCTTGATGCCATGAGACATAAGCTGGGTCATTCGGCTCTTTGATCCAAAAATTTGTTCCCCAAACTAGAAGATTTGGACCTAAAACACTTTCGGCTAAAGACAATATTCGTGGATTATGTATTAATTCGTGCACCCATGTAAAAACCAAGTGAGGTTTGTTAGAGTAGGGCGATTTCATAATCAGTCCATTTCTATCCTCATAATTTTCCAATTTTTTTCTATAGCTTTCGGCTTCTTCCAAACTGAGTGCTCTGTGGGGAAAGGAATAACCTCGTTCGTGATAGTTTCGAAACTCTCCGGGGGTAAGTTTAGTGATGGATTTTCTCGATCGGATTGATGAAGGCATTCTCTGACCCAATCCCTTTACTTAATATTAAAATAACGTCGTTTTACAGCACTTTGGTTTTCATAGATTGACCCCTGACCGAGTGCCGGCGGTAACGGCATCCTGATAGGCACTTGAGCGGCTCGAGCAGTAACGGTGGATTCACCAAAAAGTAATCTACTATCGAAC
>PAHB01000099.1 GCA_002704665.1 Pseudomonadota bacterium | reverse complement strand
GGCAGCAGCGCACACAGCTGACGCTATTAGTATGCTCGAAACAGTAGAAGGCGCTCTGTCAGAAGTTTCATCCTTGATGCAGCGTATGAGGCAACTTGCTGTTCAGTCATCATCGGAAACTTATTCCGATAATGATCGCGCGGCAGCTGATACTGAATATCAGCAGTTGGAGGCTGAAGTTACCAGAATTGTCAAAGATACAAAATGGAATACCATGGCTGTGTTAAGTGGCGCTGGCCCCACAGCAACGGCAAAAGGAACATTTCTTATTCAGGTTGGTGCCGATAGCGGAATGACCATTGGTGTTACCCTCGGAAGTATGGGACTGGCCTCAGGTGAAACGTTAAACGACCTTAATGCTATGATCATCACTGGACAAAATAAAGCTACCATAGCAGTCAATAAAATTGATCTTGCGTTTGACGATTTGAATACCAAACGTGCCACGGTCGGCGCTTTTATGAACCGCCTTCAAGGCGCCCTCGATAATGCCCTATCGATGTCCCAAGAGCTTACCGCAACTCGCAGTAAAATCCTTGATACAGACTACGCTGAGACTTTAGCAGAATTAGCAAGGTTACAAATTATTCAACAAGCTGGAAACGCAATGTTAGCTCAAGCTAATGCGCAACCACAGGCAGTATTGGCACTACTCCGGTAATCCCCTACTGAGTGTCATGTCCTAGGGAGATTGGGTGAAAACCCAATCTCCCTATACTTTTTTCTACTCTATCGAATATCGCCGCAAGACCAAACTGCCGGTTTAGCAGAGCCTACGCGATAACAATTTACCACGGGCATGGGGTCCACTCTTCTTTGAGAATTTAAATCCATCCCTTTTTTTAGACCATTCGCGGCAAAAGCCTCCGGAACTTGCTGCTGGAAAACATCGTACGCCAATAAACACGCAATGAATGTTAAAATAACTTTGGAATATTTATCCATCACCTTTTCCTCAAAATAATTGAATTGATATTTGGCACCCATCAATTGGTTCTAAAAGACTGAGAACCATTGAAGCGAGAAAGTTGAATTGTCTTATATTAATTGGATTTAAAAAGAAAAACTAATTTTTAGATTGATATTCGAACTGTTGCTTGAGACTATCTCTAATGCCGTTCATAGTGTTTACTGAGGTCTCCATAGCAGTAAATTGAGTGATGTATCGATCATAAACACCTTCCAATCTCTTCTCCAAAGCTCTGAGGTCTTTTTCAAAACGAGTTATATCTTTCGATTGACCTGTACTCTTGGATTTTACGATACCGTCAGTCGCCATCAAGCTTCGTAGTGTTTTAATAGCATCCCCCGCTATTCCGGCATCAGATGTAGAAAATTCACTTTGAATATCGGTATCAGCTGAGAACATTTTTCGAATTTCTAAAAAATGCGTTTCATTCTCGAGTGAGTCCGAAAGCGTAGTCTGATTGATGGTCAACTTTCCGTATCTATCCAGCGAGACTCCTAAATCGCTTAAGCTCTTCATGGTAGCTCCAGTTGCTGGAGTGGTGGTGGTCGCGGTAACCATACTAACGACTTTTTGCCTGACAGCACGCAAAGTTGAATCCCCCACTAACACTCCGCCCAATTCCTCTGTTGACTCATGATTACCTAACGTATCCATGATGATCGTAAGATTATTGTAAACAGAAACAAGGTTCTCGACTTTCTTTTTGACATCTGAGGTGTTTCTCATAATATCTAATGTGATTTCACTACCGCCACTCGTTTGAAGCAACTCCAAATTAACGCCTGTAAGAACGTCGGTAACAGTATTGCTACCCCTCTCGATAGACAGACCGTCCACAGTGAATTGTGCGTTTTGAGCACTTTGCAGACTGGTCGAAAATGCTATTCCTGAAGGCGTGCCTCCTCCAACTTTATTAGCTAAAGTGACCGAAAAATCATTTGCCGTTCCGCTTTTACCTTGCAAAACAATTTTATAAGGATTTGAAGATGCACCAGTATCAATTAGAGAAGCTGTTACATCCCAATTAAGATCATTTATAGCTGTGACTAACCCAGCTGGTGTTGTTGCCCCGCCCGAGCTGGCCGACTGAGTTGTCGAAAAAGAAAGATCACTGGCTGTATCAGAAAAAGAAAAACTACTCCCTGAAGTTCCGGTTAAAACAATTTTGTTACCTGAGTAAGCAGCACTAACTCCTGTTGAACCAGATTGCGCATTAATAGCTGAAATCACCCCGGCTGGAGTGGTAGCATATGTCGATCCATCAACAGCTATGGTAGTGCTCCCAATAACAACGTTAAAAGCCGAACCTCCATTTATTGTAGTAGAGTTGGACGCAAAACTACCAGATTCCGTAATTTGTCTGACTCCGCCCAGTTGCACTGTTTTGGTAGTTCCTGCCGCCGTCACGGCAACCGTAAATGCTGTTCCACTATTTAGTGAAGATGTAGAAGAAGCATATCCAGCTGACGCCAAACGTTCTCCTTTAGCTAACTGACTTACCACAATATGATGCTTACCCGTAGCGGCCGCTGTAGTTGTTGTGGCCGTTAACTTTGTAGCATCGCTACTTTTAGTCGTCAGTGACTGAAAATCACCTTTATCATTTAAACTTTTAAATGCAGTATCAAGACTACCAAGACCAAAAAGAAGAGATGAATAAGCAGAAATTTTTGAGTTCGACTCTGCAATCGCCTTATCAATTACATTTTTCTTTGGCTCTCCTTGGGCATCAGTCAGTGTTTGAGCCAACTGTTTTATGTCGACTCCTGTCCCCATGCCCAAAGTTTTAAGAAATTCTGTATTATTTACTTCCGCCATTTTTCTCTCTTCATTTCAATTTTTTGAGGAGTTTTTGTTTTCCCCTTTATATACCGTCCAGAGCGGCAATTTTTTGCCGCCTTACATACCCTATCGACACGGAAGATAAATTATTTAACTTATTCATATATTATTTTTATTTCTCTACAAAACAATTACTTAAAAACTTTTAAACATATTACCGGCTAATGTAATCAAATAAATTGAGATTTGATATTTGAGCAAAACTACTTTGAGCAGCTTCTAACGAAACTATTTTTTTCTTCATATCAGTAACGGCCTCCGCATAATCTATGTCCTCAACATTTGATAAAGCAGTCTTTAGCTGGAGCCGAACTTCCTCTAGCATGTTTTTTTGAGAATCAATGACTGTCATACCTGATCCCACTTTTGCGATCGCTAAAGTCATACTTTTTTGCATCTCATCAAGATCAGCAACACCCTGGTCGATTCCAACCCGGTCGGACGTTTTCATAGCCATGGAAAGGTCATCCAAAGCTTTAAAGAAACCAATACCTTTTACCGAGCCATTTTGTTGTGTACGAGGAACCTGGGTGAAAATATCTGACCCCGGACGGTTTATAAATATTTGCCTGTTTTCTCCGACATCAACTAAATTTCTCGTTTGATCGCCCTGATAAACCACGTCTCCTCTAGAATCAGTGTAAAAAGCTGGTTTTTTTACCCTAGAACCAGCAAAAATATAATTGCCATTGACATCCTTTGAATTCCCAGCTGCTAATAACTCACCTCTCAGCTCGTCAATTTCAATGGCTAGGATCTGCCGATCTGTCGGACTGTTGCTATCGTTTGCCGCCTGTATCGCAAGCTCTTTCACTCTAGCCAAAATGGTAGTAGCTGAGCTCAAGACAGCTTCCTCCAATCCCAACCTATTCTCTGTAGTCTGCAGGTTTTGTTCGAATCCATCTTGTCTTGCGATTACTGATTTTAATCTTTGAATTGCCGTAGCCTGTTCTGGGGCATCACTCGCCTTAACCACAGCTCGCCCTGAAGAGAGCTGTGCTTGCATTTGAGCTAATTTCCCCTGCGCACTACCCATCTGATCTACCGCTCGTCTATATATTAATCCTGTTGAAATCTTCATATCAGTGGCCTATATATTTTCTGTTACCTCAACTGTAAAATTGAATCAAACAATTGGTTTGACACCTGCATCACACGTGCTGAAGCCTGATAGGCTTGCTGAAAACGAACTAAATCAGCAGCCTCTTCATCTAAACTTACTCCAGATACCTGATCCCTTTTCTCTAGGGCTTGCTCATTGACAATGGTTAATGCTTGCTGGGATATATTGGCTTGATTTGCTATATTCCCCACCTTCGTCACCGCCCCCCCATAACTCTCAGAAAGCGTAGCTCCATTTTCGCCGCCCACGAATCCCTTTTGCTCCAAAGCCGCGATATTTAGAATATTCTGGTTATTACCTATACCGTCATCATCGCCATCAATCAAAAAAGTATCCCCGGCAGACGGATTGGCGGACAAATTAACTTTTACTCCTTGATAGTTGATCCCATCAAGTGCATTGTATTTCCGTGAAGCCAGAGTCGTCCCAGTATTAACGTCTTTAATTGTATATTCTGTTTCAGTATCAAACGTAATTTCGAAAGGTTCTTTTCTCAAAGATGCAGTCTGGTCGAATTCTGTTGATTCATAAGCAGCGTTTAACTTTCCTGTACCAGCGCCCGTAACAAAAACTAATAAGTCTTCTTTGATTTCGCTCTCGATGTATGCAGAAGTTCTCAAACCAAATCGGCTTAATTCTGCTGAAGTGCCTTTTTCACCAAAACCGAAAAGGATATCAGAAGGTTCAGCATTTTTTGAATCATTACTGGAAGCTGATTGCGAGCTGGTAAAAGTTAAATCACTCACCGTATTTCCTGAAGCGTTGTCTTTCACACTCAACTCGAAACTGTTCTCTTTACCTGCAGTTCCTACTAGATTTATCTTTTTTGTTGTATAGTCAAAAGAAGCTCGAACACCCACGTTCGCGGCATTGATGGAAGCAACGACTCCGGTTGGCTTTGTGTTTGCTGCTGTAACAGCGACAGTGTGAGTAATACCGCGAGCGGTAATGTTAATGTTCATTGCATTACCTGAATTAATGGTCGTACTGTCGGCTGCGTAAGATCCGGATATGCTGATTTGTTCTTTATTGGGTTGAACGGACCGAACAAGTTCAATCCGCTTATCTATAGCCGCTGTCGATTTATCACCGTCTACAATTTGTGCCGTGATACCTAACGATGACAATAATCCTTTTCCGTAGGCATTTTGCTGACTATTGAGCCATGATAATACGTGATTGGTCAAATTGTCGCCCGTTAACGCGGCTGTTGTAAACTGAACTGTGTCCCCATCGTTTAATGTACCAGCATACGAAATTTTAAAATCCTTATACTTCCCTTCCGTATCAGAAAAAGTAAGCGTTTTTATTCCACTGACTGGATCAGTTGTGACTACACCTCCATCAATGATTGCCCCCGGAAAATTCAATTGATATTTTAAAACGCCGTTTTCAGAACTAACTTTAATAGTCGAAGTTCCGGCGTTAAAGAAAGTTGTATTCGGGTCGATACTATAACCAGAGGTAGTTGATGTAACGCCAAAATGTGTGAGAGGTTTTAAGGGCTCCCCATTCAAAGTTAAACCATCTTGGCTAACAATGACACCTTTGCTGTCAGGTGCAATAGCGCCAAATTGGAGCTTTGCGGAAACCGGATCATTGGTGAGCAAAAGATGATTAGCGACATCATAATTAGGTGTCGTTAACTGACGACCTTTAAATCCATAAAAAACTTCTAAATTTTTGTATTTGGTATCGCCAAATCCGTTTAAGTAGTTTGATGAGTAAGTAGCACCTTTCTCAAAACCACCTTTCTCGGCAACATTGTCAATCATCGTTTGACCAGCCTGTTGTACAAGGGCTTCGATTTCGCTTTGGCCTACCACTCTATCAGCTTTTAAAGCCTCCGTTTTTGCCGTTGATATTAAGTCATCACCAAGCTTCCTTCCAACTAAGTGTCGACCATCTGTAGTCAAAACTTGCAACTCCAGGGGATTTGATGCGCTAAAGTTCTCGAGAGCTAATTGGACGGTTTTTTTACCTCCTTGAATTTGCATGGTAGGAAGGCTTGAAGTTCCATCTACAGCCACTCCAGCGGTAGCATTCAAATTATTGGTCAACAGTGTATCTATTTCTTTTATATTACTGGGAACTATATTAGGTTTTTGATAATTTAAATTGGCAATTACACCTCCAACATTAAGTGCGCTTTCAATGACACGAAACTGTGCGGCAGCTGCTATTTTTTTTGGATCTGTCAAAGCAACTTTTAATCCAGCAGCCGGACGATTAACAGAATTTAAGATTAAGTTCTCTCCATCTTTAGCTTTTCCCGTCAAGGTTATTCTTAGTCCATTTATATCTAAGACACTAATTCCAGTAGTCGAGTTGTTAGCTGAATCCGTAGCTGTCCACAAACCTGCATGATTGGTTTGGGAAACATGGCCAGAACTTGAATCGGTTACTGCAGAAAAGGTAAAATTTCTCAACAGTTGGCTGGAGACAGCAAAATCGCTTTGAGTTCCTTGCCTAACAATTATTTGAGTACCAAATGCGTCTTTAAGGAACTTTGTAATACTACCCATCAACTGCTCACGGTTAGATCCAATCCCCGCTTCAACTGTGTAGGTAACCGTTTTGCCGTTCAGAGAAAAGAGTATTTTATCTCCATCCGAAAAATTTTCATTTCCTAGTTGAATATTACTTACCTGGCCTGCACTTTGATCATAACTAAGATTGATATTTCCGTAGGAGACCTTTGATATATCATTAACCGAAATTGTTGATTGAACTGCGGTTTGTCCAGTCGCCGCCGTAATTGTGAATTTTGGATCGAGTGCAAAAAGATCGCCACCCGGATTCCCGTATCCATCTAAACCCTCTTTGTGGACTTTATTAACCTCAGATGCAAAAGATTTAGCTAAAGTATCTAACTCACTATAAACAGTCTTTAACACTTTCTTTCGAACTTCGACGATTCCACCTAGTGTTCCACCTCCAACTCCTGACGCAACCTCACGAGAAGCACTTTGCGGATCTATATTAAAAACTACTCGGCCCACATCAGATGAGTCTATTGTAGCCTCGAGATTACGTGCGTTGACCCCAGAGAGGATGACACCTTGATTACTATTCGTTCCAAGTGAAACAGTTACTACTCCACTCGTTTTTTCGGTAACCGTATTTCTCACAAGTTGTGAAAGTTCTCTCAGCAAAAGATCACGTGTATCCAGAATTTCCGGCGGTTGATCGTTAGTAGTCGATTTTCTGCTTAGTTGTTTGTTAACCGTTGCAAGCTGATCTGTTATACTGTTTATCTTTCTTAATTCTGCTTTGATTCCCTCTTCAGTTTCTTTTTCTACTAGGTCGAGTTGTGCCGATAAATTCCTGAATTGTGCAGCTAATCCATCGGAATCGGACAAAAAAGCATTGCGCATAATATTAGACGCTGGATCGGTAGACAATTGTTTTGCAGCTGCAAAAAACTTATCAAACGCACTAAGCAAACCAATATCTTCATCACCGAGCAAATCAACAACTCTATTAGTAAACTCCAATATTGAGGTTTGAACCTCTAAATCGCTATAACTTCTGCGTAAATTATTCTCCGCAAATGCATCATATTGCCGCTCCACACCGGCCAGATAAGCTCCGGTACCAAAAAACGATGTTCCGTACTGTCTCGTATTATTTTCTTTTTGATCTAATTCTTGCCGGGTGTAACCCTCGGTATCAACGTTGGCAATATTATTACTTACTGTCGCTAGAGCACGCTGATAAATACTAACTGCACCGCTTGCAATCGATACTAAATCACTCATTTATCTTTTCCTTCGCTCAAGGAATTTACTTTGTTTTCAAAATTATTTCCTATGGGAAATGAGCTTGGCTCAGGACGAGAAATATTGTAAATTTCACGCTTTCTTTTTAGTTCCATCGGTGAATTATGATTCTTCCTTAACGGATAAGAATTTGGACTATCTGATCGGTTCAGTAGAAACGATTCCGTATCTTGAACATTTTCTTTTGATCTGGAAAGGCTCTTCACCAGCATATCAGCAATACCAACTGAATTTTTTTGAGCAAGATGCAAAGATAGCTCACGATCGTACATCGACTCATAACTCTGGACAGCATCTGAATCCATAAAACCACTTCGAGGAACTGCTTCGCGCATAGTTTTTAACATCATTTGTAAAAACATCGCTTCAAATTGCTGCGCCGTCTCTCTTAATGCGCTGTCCTCTCTTCTCTGAGCACGCCCTTTTAATTCTCCCAACTGAGCAAAATCTAAGGATGAACGGGCACCGTTTATAATATTTTCCATTTTATATAACCACCAATTCTGCTCTCAAACTTCCTGATTTTTTTAATGCCTCTAAGATGGCAATTAATGATGACGGTGTAGCTCCCACTTGATTCACAGCATCAACAATTTCTCTTAAATCAACACCTGGTTGAAACAAAAACATTTTATTTTTTGGTTCATCTACTTCTATATCTGCATTCTGAACTGCGGCGGTAACACCTTGGGAATCTGCCTCGGGCTGACTGACTTCATTAGTGGCCGAAATTGAAACGGTTATCGGACCATGGGTAACGGCTGCAGCTGTCACCCTGACATTACGACTAATAACCACCGTTCCTGTTCGAGCGTTAACAACGACTTTGGCTGGAGGTTCTCCCGGCGTAACATCAAGATTTTCCACCATACTCATAAACGACACTCGTTGATTAGGATCCATTGGAGCTCTAACCATCACGGAAACTCCGTCCATAGCCTCAGCAACGCCTTCTCCAAAAGTATCGTTGATGGTATCGACTATTGCCGAAGTTGTAGTGAAATCGCCATCGTGAATATTTAAAACGATATACTCAGATTTATCAAAAGATGACTCTACCATTCTCTCGACAGTCGCACCGCTGGGAACTCGACCTGCTGTTGTAGTCCCAATCGAAACTTGTGTACCTGCGGCCTCAGCGTCTACACCTGTCACTGTTACTTGCCCCTGAGCTAGAGCATATACCTCTCCGTCAACTCCACGCATAGGAGTCACTACGAGCGTACCACCTCGTAAACTCTCAGCTTTTCCGATGGTCGATACATTGACGTCAATTTTCTGTCCTGGTTTCGCGAAGGCTGGAAGTTCGGCTGTAACTAAAACGCCAGCCACATTGTCTACCTCAAGACTGGTAGCAGACTTTGTGCTGAGATCAAAGTCAAATAAAGGACTATCAACACTTACTCCCAACCTTGTCAGCATAGATTTCAAACTTTGTGCTGTAAATACGATATCAGATCCATCACCCGTTCCTTGTAAACCAACGACTAAACCATATCCAATTAATTGGTTAGTTCGAACACCAGCAACCGACGCTAAATCCTTCAAGCGATCAGCATACGAATTGTTTCCAAATAAAAATATTGCCAATATTATTCCGATAGTGGTTCTCATCTGCTTTTCCTAAAAAGGCCAATACTTATGGATTATTCTTGTACCCCATCCAGCCCGACTCGCTGCAGCCAGATCTCCTGTTCCTTTATAAGCGATGCTGGCGTTAGCAATATTTTTTGATTGAACTGTATTATTAGGCGCGATGTCGTCACTTCTGATAATCCCGGATACTTGAATAGTTTCGCTACCTTCAGTTAACGCAAGTTTTTTCTCACCGCGAATTACTAGATTTCCGTTCGATAAAACTTCGACAACGGTTGTTGCAATTGATCCTGTCAATGAAGCTGTATGCGATGAGTCACCGCTACCAGTATTAGTAGTAGTGTTACCGGTTAATTTCATATCACTCACTGCTTCAGGTAATATTTTCGCTGCCATGCCTGCTGTCAGAACATCGTTTGTGGATACCTTAGATAAATTTATTGCCTGTTTCTTTGAAGATTGGGTACTTTCATTCAACGTTACAGTTATAACGTCGCCAACTTCAAAATCTCTTTTTCGTCCAAACCACGTCCAACTTTCTCCATGTTGAAAAATCGAGCCTGTAGCGGGTCTTTCATCCTCTACTTTCGGAGGTAAAACAGGAGCAAATTCTGCGGATGGTTCAAGTTGAGGAGTGGATGCACAACCACCAACTAAACCTATTAATAAGATAAAAAAATGAATATTAATGAGTCGTATCATGGTTTTTTCCCTTATAAATTATTATTTATAAACCGCAACATGCCATCCACGGAAGAAATAGCTTTTGAGTTAACCTCGTAAGCGCGCTGTGTCTCTATCATATTGACCATTTCCTCGACAACATTAACGTTGGAAGCTTCAAGTGCCCCCTGCATCAATTGACCTGCCGCATCAATTCCTGGTTGTAATAAAACTGGAGCTCCGCTACCCGCCGTTTCTTCGTAGAGATTTTGACCAATTGGTTCAAGACCTCCAGCATTCACGAAACGGGCAACCTGAATGTTACCAATCGCTTGTTCTCCGCCACCAAACAAACTGACGGAAACCGTTCCATCATTACCAACTGTAACGCTTGAAGCATTTGCGGGTATGACCAAGGCAGGCTGCAAAAGCAATCCCATGGACGTTACAACTTCACCGTTCGCTGTCATGTTAAATGAGCCGTCACGGGTGTAAGCCAAGGTGCCGTCCGGTTGTAATATTTGAAAAAAACCTTCACCATTAATCGCCAAATCCAAAGCATTCTGTGTTTGAATAAGATTTCCCTGAGCATGAATTTTTTCGGTTGATAAAATTCTGGTTCCTGTTCCCAGCATAAGTCCTGTTGGTGCTTGAGTATTAGCCGTTGTTTGTCCTCCAGCGCGACGAACAGTCTGGTATAGAAGATCTTCAAAAGTTGCTCGATCCCTTTTAAATCCAGTCGTATTAACGTTGGCTAGGTTATTCGATATGACGGACATACGTGTTTGTTGTGCGTCTAAACCTGTCTTTGCTACCCACATTGATGCATCCATTTTTTTCCCTCTTTTTTTATTTAATTACACTTTATTTGGTGGCTCTCAACATAGTTGCAGCCGATTCATCCATAGTTTTTGCTTCTTTAATTATCCTAATCTGTGCCTCAAATTGACGACTGTGGTCCATAATCTGTAACATGGATTCAATTGCAGAAGAATTCGCACCTTCAAGAGTTCCCGGTCGTATCGAAGGTGGAACCTGTCCATCAACAATATCTCCAAACGGTCCAGCATCCTCCTCGATAGGTTTTAATAGGGCATCCTCCCGCCTTATTAGTTGGGTCTCACTTGCATCTCTTAACATTAAACGGTCAACCTCGACAGCTTCTGCAGCTGGCTCGGTCGGATCAGTCGAGTAAATAGTTCCATCGGGAGCAATATTGAGCTCCAAGCCAACTGGAACATTAATGGTTCCATTCTGACCAAGCACCGGATGGCCCGATCCATTTACCAATAAACCTCCTGCATCAACCTTCAAATCACCTCTTCTGGTGAAGGCTTTTTCGCCATTTGGAGCCTGTACCGCCAGAACGGTACTATTTTCCATTGCTACATCGAGATTTCGTCCCGTAGCCATCATTGGGCCCGCCTCGAGTGTTACTAAATCCTCAGGAAAAACGTAAACCTGGAACCGATCATCGAAGCCTGGACCTTTTGACTTCAAAGTTTTTACTGCTGTTTCATAGCTTCTTTTGAAACCAATCGTATTAACATTTGCTAACTCGTTGGTTAGGCGTCGCCTTACAGCAGAATCCTCCGTTACTTTTGAAAGCGCTACCCATGCCAACCTGTCCATAATATTTTTTCCTTAGTTTTTGCTATTAACTTCGAATGTTAATAATTGCCTGTGTCAATGTATTGTTAGTTTCAATAGCCTTAGCATTTGCCTGGAAGTTACGTTGCGCTGTTATCAGCTCGATTAACTCTGCCGTCAAGTCAACATTAGCTCTCTCTCTTGCACCAGCTCGAAGAGTTCCAAATCCCGCTGTTCCGGCCTCACCAAGGGTCGCAGCTCCCGATTTTGAGGTTTCAAAATAACTACTATCACCCAACTGTCTTAAACCAGTTGCGTTACTAAAGTTAGCGAGCACAATTTTTGCAAGGTTTTTTGCTGAACCATTTGAGTAATTTGCACTAACAAGACCATCATCTCCGATGTCCAATCCAATTAAATCACCCTCTGGAGAACCATTTTGGGTCTGAGCGTAAACTGAAAAAGCAGATGAAAATTGGGTCGATCCATCATAATTAATCCCAAATTGCAAGGTCGCACCGGATTCACCAATTGTCGTACTCTTAAAATTTATTGGTGATAGTGGTGACTCCAAGGTTCCAGCTGTGTTAAATGTTAACTCACCTTTATCAAGATAAACTGGACTCCAAAGGTTGAGAGTCTCTGCCTCAGAAAAGTCTCCGGCAACTGTTGTTTCATTCCCATCACGATCCACATACAAAGGTACTCCAGCTGCATTTTCTGCTTGGGGAGGAGATAACCATTTTTCTGTCGTGCCGTTGGCGCTCTCTAGGTTAGTTAATCCCCAAATACTGGGCCCAGTTACCTTTAAGAAAGCGTCCGCGCCCTGTGTTCCTGTTTCAATTCTTAAAAAGTTAGCTGAACCTACTTTCAATTGTGATACTGTAACGCCGTTAACAGTTCTACCTTGAGCATCTTCCAAGGAGTTAATACGTTTTTCTAATTCCGTACGAAAAGATTCAAACGTGTACTCTTTGTCCAGTGGTAACGTGACACTTCCAGTTACATTATCAACCGTAACTGTAAATGTATTCGTCTCACTGGTGAGACTAAATCTGTTGTCTAAGTTAATACCTATTGCACCTCCTGTTACAACAGCAGGCAGAGACTCAATACCTCTGGTTGGTGTCGATTGTGTTGTTTGTTCGCCAGCTTTAAGTCCAAGAAGTTTGTATGCATTATGAAAAGACATGGCTTCTTTTTTCCAGGTGTCAAGCGCATTAAAATCAACCATTCCTGTCGGATATTGCTCACCTGCGCTTATCGCCGCTATCGCTGTATCAAATTCATCCTGAGTCGCATACGCTGTTCCGGTATTTGCATTAGGAAAAAGTATTTCAACACTTGAAGCATCCCCCGTCTTACCGGATGCAATTTTAAAAGTACCATCTGTCTCATCGAAAGACACATTAATTCCAAACCTCTGATTACTCTGATTGTAGTCTGTATTAAACGTGTTAATAAAACCTCCCTCAGGAATAATATTCTCTCCGTATCCGTAGGTTTGTGTATTAATGGTCTTAACTGTTCCATCTATCCCGAAAACACTATTAGTTACTGAGGACTGATTTTTTATTGTTAAGGCTTGGTTACCTGAAGGTTTAAATAGAAACGCCTGACTTGGAGCATCATAAGTAAAAGTAACCGCGTCGGCTGCGGCTGTTGTTGTACTAGCAAAAGAACAATTTGGAACTGCTGTTCCTGCAGCATTGTCGGTTACGGTGGCACTAAAGGCGTACTGTTTACCAGCTGTACCAGTCAATTTAATAACATTATTAGTAGCATCATATGACGCTGTAACTCCATGATGTGTTCCCGCGGCTATTTGAGCAGCAGTTCCCGTCTTTGCGTTCACGGCTGTGATTAGACCTGTTGGTGTTGTCGCACCTACAGCAACGGGACATACTATCGTGTTACCACCCATAGTGATATTGACATTAAAAGCACCGCCGCTGTTGATGGCTGCCGAATTGCTTGCAAAAACCCCTGAACTTGTTACCTGGCTGGTGCCGGTAAATGCCGTGTTTAATGCGGCTTGAACCTTAGTCTCTAAAGTTGTCTTTGTCATTGAGGTAAAGGCAGCTACATCTGCAGCACCAATATCTATATTCGCTGATGTTCCATCGACTGACAAGGCAAATAAACTTGCGTTAGTTGTAGAACCGCTGTCAACGAGTGTTGCGAGGTCAAAATACCGATCATCGCCATAGGCTCGGTTAATCTCATTTTCGATAAGTTTTGCAAATTCAGTTCCTGTATATTTACTGCTGACAGACGCGTCATTATAGCTACTAAGATCTACGGTAATCGGCTGAGGTGAGCCGTCAACTTTTAATTGAAATTTAATTCCATGCAAACTGAACGTACCACTAGCATTGGCTAAGGCGTCTGCAACTCTTTGACCTGGAAGTTTCCAATTGGAAATTTGGGTAGCCGTCAAAGCCTCTCCTGAAAGCGTTGCCGGACTAGAATTCTGCTTATTGGTAAGCGTGTCCACATTGTAGAGTTTGGATACACCACGGTTAATCAATTCCGCCGGAATTTCATTTTCTGCTTTCATCTGGCCATACTTATTAACAAAAAATTTATTATTTTTTGAGTCTGCAGATTGGATTAAAAACTCATCTAGTTTTGTATCACCAATATATGCAAATGTTTGCCATTTGTTTGTTGGATCGGCTGGGCTTGCTCTCTGAGTCTTTTTGTAATAAACAGTCGCCAAATATTCGTTACCCCCTGAATCGAATATTGTTACCGCTGTGTTTAGGTTGTAAGTTGTATCATCTGAAGGGTCGAAAACCTTGGGAATTACAGCACCATCAGCAGGAAGATTCAAAGCCAATTCAATTGCTGTTGTCTCTTTTGCATCACCTGTAGTAGATTTTGGAATGATTAATTTTTTTAAGTTTTCCAGATCAGCTTTACCACTACTATCAACTGTCGCCGCCATTAAACCCTGACCTGCTGAGTTAACCACTGTAAACGTGTCATCCAATAAAAAAGTTCCGTTTCTCGTATAAATATCCTGCAAACCATCTGATGATTTGAGTGGAAAGAAACCGTCACCAGTAATTGCAATATCAAGAGAGTTAGCCGAAAACTGAATATTTCCCTGACTAAATTCCTGACTAACCTGCTTTAACGCAACACCCTGTCCAATAACGGCTGAAGCTTTCTGCAATGGTGATGTCGCAAAAATATCACCAAAGTCTGCTCTTGATCGTTTAAAACCAGTCGTTCCAACGTTAGCGATATTGTTACTGGTAACACTTAGTGATGCGGTTGCTGCCTGAAGTCCTGTTAGAGCGGTATAAAATGACATCTGCGATACTCCAAAAAATTATTTAATGTTCAAAAAACTAAAATTTATCCTTTAATCTACTCAACTCTCTATCTTATTAACTTTGCTAAGGGGAATGCTTCCGCCTCCAACAGTTTCAAGAATAAGATCTGAATCGTCTGCACTGTAGGTCACACTTTTAATAACGCTAGGGGTCGTTATTGGAACTTGGGTGTTCTCACCAAGATTTGAGATATTCGCAACAATACGGTACTGACCAGCTGCTACCCTTTTCCCACTTGCATCAGTCCCGTCCCAGGTTACTGTGACATCCCCAGGCATTCGGCGACCAGTAACGGCTTGGTGGATTTTTGACCCGGCCATATCGTAGACCGCGAGCTCAATCTTTTCAGCACCATCAGGAATTGATATCACCGCACTGATGTTTTTATCTTCTTCTAAAGTTGCATAACCAGAACCTGTCATTACCTTCTTACCAATCAGCGAGGCTCCCTCGAGCATCTTATCGCCCTTCAAGGTATCAACCAGACCGCTCATAGATTCAGACATATTTACAGTAGCTTCCAGTTGAGAAAATTGAGCTAACTGCGCCACAAAAGCCTCATTATCCATTGGGTCTAGGGGGTTTTGATTTTGTAACTGGGTAGTAAACAAAAGCAGAAACTCTTTTTGCCCCATTTCTTCATTCTGCGTTTTGGGTTTATTTATATATTCTTCATAGCTCGAAATTCCTGCAGGAATTCTTGATGCGTCGAGCTGCGATGTAATGCTATCTTTCATTTTTTAAATATCCTTTTTTTCGACCAACTATGCCTTGGTGATATCAATTGTGCGCATCATTAACTCACGCGCCGTATTGACCACCTCTACATTATTTTGGTATGAACGTGCGGCTGCCATCATTTCAACCATCTCGACAACCTCGCTTATATTTGTTGTATATACAAACCCCTCTGAATCCGCTTGCGGGTCAAATGGATCGTAAACTTTTCTAATGGGTTCTTTAATATCGACAATCTTGTCAATTTTTACGCCACCAACAAATGGTGCACCGGCATGGGTATCCTCCTTATCCAGTAATGCCTTAAAAACTGGTCTCTTAGCGTGAAACGCTCCCTCTGGAGTTGAAGATTTGGTGCCAGAATTCGCGAGATTAGATGCAGTTAGATTCATACGAGTTAACTGAGCGTTTAGTGCTGTTCCCGCTATCCCAAATATATTGTCAATTGCCACGATTTAGTTCCTTATTTTGTTTTATTCACCACGCAAAGATTTTCTTATTCCCGAAATTTTATTTTCAATAAACATCAAAGTAGTTTGATAGTCAGCTGCTGCTTTACCAAATTGCGCTTGCTCTACACTCATTTCGACAGTATTGCCATCAGTCGAAGCGCTAAAAGGAACCCTGTATTTGAGTCCATCTGTTTCTTTTCCGATACTGTGGGAGTAATGCCCGCTATGAGAATGTCTCATTGGCGTTCGCATTTCCTCACTCAACACCGCCTTAAAATCTACGTCTTGGGCTTTGAAATGAGGAGTGTCAGCATTAGCTAAATTTCTTGAAAGTACCTCCATCCGACGATTTCTGACATCGATTGCTTTTTCATGAACCCCAAATGGTTGTCCTAAAATTTTCATAATATTCTCGCTAAAGTTTCTCAATTAACTGACGATCGATTAAATAACCCGTAAATCAATGATTAGGTTTAATGCAAAGGCCATGCCAGTCACCTTATGGCGAAAGAATAAAAAAAAAGGTGTTTAAATTCATATTCTTAGAAATATATGATTCAATTCTTTTAGAACATGGTGGCAAATAACGGCAAGGTTTTGCCGATTGGTCCCTACCTATTTTTTTTTAATGTTTAGGCTTGCTAGAGAAGCTAAACCTTTTTTTCGATTTTACGCGGCCTACCGTTTTTATCTATAGCAACGTATGTAAGTGTAGCCTCTGTGACTTTTACAGCTTCATGATTGTTTGATTCAGAGACCGGCGCTGCTAACCGCCTTTGGGAATAAACTTCAACTTCAACTGTGACCGAAGTGTTTCCGATTTTGATAACCTTGGCAAAAAAACTAACTAAATCCCCCACATAAATAGGCTCCTTAAATATAAAGGAATTAACCGCTACAGTCGCCAAGCGACCGCTAACTACCTCTATTGCCGGGATACTTCCTGCGATATCGACTTGAGACATAACCCAACCACCAAAAATATCACCATTAAAATTAGCATCTGACGGCATTGGCGCTAGCTTTAGAACGGGAACCATTCCCTTTGGCAAGGTAATACCTTTCTTTTGTGATTTTGCTGATTGATCCGTGGACAAAAGGAGTTTTTTTGTCAAAACTGTGAATTTGCTAACGCGAGTATGCTGCCCGATCCTATGATGATCTCTTTTTTCAGGACGTGTGACGTAGGAAGAATATGCTCAGCATAATACTGTGCTGTTACAATTTTTGCAGATAGAAATTCTTCGTCGCCCTTGTCTTCAGATAAGATTTTGTGCGCGGATAGTGCGCTTTTAGCCGACAACCACCCTCCCGAAACGATTCCCATCAGTTTAAGAAAGGACACACTTCCAGCAAACGCTTTTCTTTTATCCAAAGGAAAAGTGGTTACAAGCCAATCTACACTCTCTTTGAGGGAGTCAAGTGCTTGAGAAAATTCTGATGCGATACTAGCTATTGATTTTTCATCAGTATGATTATTAAGATCCGTTAAGAAAGACGCCATTTCCTTAAGAAGGATGTTGATGGTTCGCCCACCTTCATACGATATTTTTCTCCCAATCAGATCGTTCGCCTGTATCCCTGTGGTGCCCTCGTATATGGGTGTAATTCTGGCATCTCTAAGATATTGGGCGGCCCCCGTTTCCTCGATAAAACCCATCCCACCGTGTACTTGAATCCCAATTGACGCTATCTCAACGCTTTGTTCTGTACACCATCCCTTAACCACCGGAGTGAGAAGATCAAACATTGCTTGGTGAAAATCTTTTTTATCTTTATCCGGATTGAGGAGCGCGTGATCAAGGTGAGCACAAGCCAGGGTACACAATGCTCTCATCGCTTCCACCTGCGACTTCATCGTCATTAACATACGTCTCACATCCGGGTGATCGATTATAGCAACCTTGTCACCTATTTTTGGATTATCTAAGCTCTTTCCTTGTGTTCTTTGCTTCGCATAATTCGCAGCTCTTTGGTACGACCGGTCGGCTATAGCAAGACCCTCTATACCTACTTCAAGACGAGCAAAATTCATCATCGTAAACATGTATTGTAAACCAAAGTTTTCTTCACCCACTAAGAAGCCCCTAGCTCCACCGTTGTCTCCAAATGCCATAACGCACGTCGGACTAGCGTGAATGCCAAGCTTTTTTTCTATCGAGACGCATTTAACATCGTTTCTCTCCCCAAGCGATCCATCAGCATTTACCAAAAATTTGGGCACAATAAACAAAGATATTCCTTTAACACCAGGAGGTGCATCTGGCGTTCGGGCGAGGACTAGGTGGATGATATTATCAGTCATATCATGCTCACCCCAAGTAATATAAATTTTACTGCCGGTTATTAAATAATGTTCCCCTTTTTTAACAGCGCTAGTCCTGACACCCGAGAGATCTGATCCTGCTTGGGGCTCAGTCAACTGCATGGTTCCAGTCCAGCGACCACTTACAAGGTTAGGCAAATATGTCGATTTTTGTTGATCTGTCCCATGCCTTGACAGGGCGTGTACGACTCCCGCTGATAGCATCGGACACAAACAAAACGACATGCAAGCGGCGTTCCACATCTCAGAAAGTTGACCCGACAGAACCCTTGGTAATCCTTGACCACCCCACTGCTCATCGTTTGCAACAGAAACCCATCCTGATTCGCAGAATTTTGCATAAGCTTGTTTAAAACCAAGAGCCGAATGAACAACATCCCCGGCAAGATGAACTCCTTCACGGTCGCCAGACTGATTTATGGGATCTAAAACATCTCCAGAAAAGCGAGCCCCTTCTTCCAACACCGCTTTTATAACGTCCGGCGATACCTCCCCATACCCGGGGAGCTCACATATATGATCCAACCCTATAACTTCCTCCAACAAAAAGTTCATATCTTTGGTTGGGGCTACGTAATCAGTCATATTAGCTATTTATCCCTTTACAAAGATTCCGTTATTTCTGGAATGGCTTCAAATAAGTCCGCAACCAAGCCATAATCAGCTACGCTAAAAATGGGAGCATCAGGATCCTTGTTAATTGCAACAATAACCTTGCTATCTTTCATACCTGCCAAATGCTGGATAGCTCCTGAAATTCCGACGGCAATGTAAAGCTCCGGAGCAACAACTTTCCCCGTTTGGCCAACTTGATAGTCGTTTGGAACATATCCAGAGTCCACAGCTGCCCTCGATGCGCCAACCGCTGCTCCTAATTTATCGGCAAGTTTTTCCAAAATATCAAAATTCTCACCGCTACCCATGCCACGCCCACCTGATACTACAACAGAGGCAGAAGTGAGCTCAGGTCTTTCTGTTTTTGTTAATTCTTGAGCCGAAACAACAGCCTTCTCACTAGGTGACACCGCTTCTAAATTTTCTACAACCGGCGCTGCACCATTTCCATCCATGATTGATTCAAAAGCAGTAGCTCGAACTGTTATAACCTTAGTTTTGTCCCTTGACTTAATCTTTGCCATGGCGTTTCCAGCATATATCGGTCTCACAAAGGTATCGTCCGCTTCTATTTTAACAATATCAGAGATTTGAGCCACGTCTATTAACGCAGCCACACGGGGCAATAAGTTTTTTCCAAAACTGGTTGCTGGGGCTAATATATGTTCATATTCGGATGCTAAGCTTAAAATTAACCTCGATAAATCTTCCGCAACCGGATTTTCAAAATGCCCTGCATCCGCGTAAAGAATTTTTGTAACCCCAGCTAGTTTCCTAGCCTGCTCCAACACTGAACCTGCATTACTTCCAGCCACCAGAAGGTGCGTATCACCGCTAAGCTGACTAGCAGCGCCTAATGTGTTCAAAACCGCAGGTTTTATTAACTGATTGTCGTTTTCCGCTATAACGAGTACTGTCATTGTATTACCTTCGCTTCGTTCTTTAATTTGTCAACTAACTGCTCAACCGACTCAACAACAATTCCACTGCCTCTCTCTGGAGGCTCTGAAACCTCCAGTATCTGGTGGCGAGGATCAAAATCCAAGTTGAAACTATCAGCTGGAATGGTGTCCAGTGGTTTTTTCTTCGCTTTCATGATATTCGGCAAAGTTACGTACCTTGGCTCGTTCAATCTCAGGTCGGTAGTTATGACCGCTGGCATCGTCAATGTAACCGTCTCCAGCCCACCATCAATTTCTCTGGTTACATTAGCTTGATCACCGGACAATTCAACTTTTGAAGCAAAGGTAGCCTGAGGCCAATCTAATAGAGCAGCTAACATTTGTCCGGTTTGATTTGAATCGTCATCAATGGCCTGTTTGCCCATTATAATCAAGCCGGCTTTCTCTTGGTCCACAACTTTCTTTAATATTTTCGCGACATTAATCGGTTCCAGAGCTGAAGCCGTTTCAACATGGATAGCCCTATCGGCCCCGAGGGCCAACCCCGTTCTTAAAGTTTCCTGAGCGGCTGAAGTCCCAATGGTGATCACTAGAATTTCTTGAGCTTTTCCCGCCTCACGCAGCCTTATAGCCTCTTCTACGGCAATCTCGTCAAAAGGGTTCATTGACATCTTGACGTTAGCCGTCTCGACCCCAGACTTATCGGATTTAACCCTTACTTTAACGTTGTAGTCTACAACCCGTTTTATTGGAACTATTATTTTCATAATCATGCAATCTTACCGAATAAAAGTTAGATTTTACCTCAGTAGCCAGGTTCTTTCACTGTTTTAAATATTGAAAGGGATCGTCGACTTTGGTTATTACCTAGAAAATATAAGTGATTTTTCATTATCGTACCCTCTGCCTTAAAACATTCTTTTGAATTTTACCGGTTGACGTTTTCGGAAGCTCCCCAAAAATCACGTACTTAGGACACTTAAAGTGAGCCATTCGTTCCCGACAAAAGTCAATTACCTGTTTTTCTGATATTTCTTCTGAAGACTGTTTAAGAGTGACGAACGCGCAAGGAACCTCACCCCACTTTTCATCCGATTTTGCCACTACCGCGGCCTCAAAAATACCCGCATGAGAATAAAGCACATCTTCAATCTCGATAGTGGAAATATTTTCACCACCAGAAATGATAATATCTTTGGACCTGTCTTTGATTTTAACATACCCGTCGGGGTCAATAATTGCGAGATCTCCAGTGTGAAACCATCCTCCCTCAAATGCCTGTTTTGTTGCTGACGCGTTTTTCAAGTATCCCTTCATAGTGATGTTGCCCCGAAACATTATTTCTCCTAAAGTCTTTCCGTCTCGAGGTACGGGATCAAGTGTTTTAGTGTCCAACACGTCCATTGCATCTTGAAGCACGTATCTAACCCCTTGCCTCCCATTTAACTTGGCCTTTTCGGTATTAGATACTTCCTCCCAATGAGGCTGTTTTGCACAAACAGCCGCAGGTCCGTATACCTCAGTCAAACCATAAACGTGGGTAAGGTTAATACCCATTTTTTCAGCTTCCTCTATGAGAGACGTTGGTGGCGAAGCGCCAGCAACCATAGCATTTAAATCATGTTTAAGACCCTTCTTCAAACTTTCTGGCGCGTTCAAAATCATATTGTGAACGACCGGAGCTCCGCAATAGTGTGTCACCTTATGCTTTTCTATCAACCCAAACAACGCATTAATTTCGATATTTCTGAGACAAACGCTGGTGCCAGCGAGTGCGGCCAGAGTCCATGGGAAACACCAACCGTTACAATGGAACATAGGTAACGTCCACAAATAGACCGGAAAATGTGACATCTCCCATGTAACAACATTGCTGATTGCGTTAAGATAAGCGCCACGATGATGAGTGACAACTCCTTTTGGGCTCCCGGTCGTTCCCGAGGTATAGGATAACGCAATTGCGTTCCACTCATCTTCAGGAAGAGACCAAGTTTTATGTATCTTTTCCGGTACGATAAATTCATCGTACGTTATCTGGCTTAAGCGTTCTCCCATCTCGTTCAAATCAATGATATCCACGATAATTGGAGGATCATGGAGCAAAGAAACTGCCTCTCCAATGGTTTTCGAAAAGGCGGTATCGGCTATGAGCACCTTGGCTTCTCCATGCTTTAGCATGTAGGCTATAGAATTAGAATCTAACCGCGTGTTCAGAGTATTTAATACAGCACCAGTCATGGGCACGCCAAAATGACAGTGATACATCTCCGGGGTATTCGCCGCCATAACGGCGACGGTATCCCCTTTTGCCACCCCTAGTTCCTGCAGAGAAGACGCTAAGCCACAAGCCTTTTGGTAAACATCTGCCCAAGTTTCCGTATGGCTATTGTAAATAATAGCAACCCGCTCAGGATAAACTTCAGCAGCTCTAAAAAGAAAAGATATGGGGCTCAAGCTTACATAGTTTGCACTATTTTTTTCGAGATCTTTGTTATATTTGTGCATTATTCCTAACTCCGAAAAAATCTAACTTTCAAGATAACTCAGAGCAGCGTCGACTCGATCAAAAGACAAAACTTCCATTCCCTGAATTTTTCTCTGCGGCAAATTTCCTTTTGGTATGAGCGCCGATTTAAACCCTAATTTTGCGGCTTCTTTTAACCTACCCTGCCCATTCTGGACTGGTCGTATTTCCCCGGAAAGACCAACCTCTCCAAATGAGACCATACTTTTTGGCAATTTTGATCCTTTAACAGAAGAAACTATAGCTAAAACAACCGGCAAATCAGCCCCAGGCTCGTTTACCTTTACCCCTCCAACGGCATTTATGAAAACATCTTGATCAGAAATTTGCAAACCGCAATGACGATAAAGTACTGCCAGTAACATCGCCAAACGATTTTGCTCTAGTCCGACACTTAATCTACGAGGGCTCGAGCCGTTTGAGCTGGCAACCAGAGCTTGCACTTCGAGCAAAAGGGGGCGAGTTCCTTCCTGTGCGACAAAAATACAAGATCCAGGAACATCGTCATTATATTCTGATAGAAAAATCGCCGAGGGATTCACCACACTCCTCAGACCAAGGTCTGTCATCGCAAATACACCCACTTCATTTGACGCTCCAAACCTATTTTTCGTGGCTCTTATCAAACGAAAACTTGAATGTGTATCCCCTTCAAAATACAAAACTACGTCAACCATATGTTCCAAGACCCGCGGCCCTGCAATAGCTCCCTCTTTGGTGACATGTCCCACCAAAAGAACCGAAACACCTCTGCTTTTTGCATATTGTGTAAGTTGGGCGGCGCATTCACGTACCTGACCCACGCTTCCGGGAGCCGACGTTAAATCTCCAGAATAAATTGTTTGTATTGAGTCTATGATTAATACGTCTATTTTTTCTTTGTTTATAGTTTCAAATATTCTCTCGAGATAGGTCTCAGCAAGCACTTTAATTTGCGTATCTGCAACCTTTAATCGACGGGCTCTTAATGCTATTTGCTCTGCCGACTCCTCACCACTAATATAAGCCACATTATTTTTCTTGCTAATAGATGCTGATGCCTGAAGAAGTAATGTCGATTTACCAATACCGGGATCACCGCCGACGAGTGCAACCACTCCTCTTACGAGTCCTCCACCCAAAACTCTGTCAAGCTCTTCACTGCCCGTGCCAACTCTAGACTGATTGTTTTCAATAACTGTTCTGAGGTTTAAAAAGCCAGTGCTCTCCGTCTTAGAAATATACTTAGCTTTATCAATCACAGGTGACTCAATTAGTGTATTCCAAGAACCACATTGATGACATTGACCATGCCATTTAGAGGACGTAGCACCACAATCACTGCATGAAAACAACGTCTTTTG
>PAHB01000098.1 GCA_002704665.1 Pseudomonadota bacterium | reverse complement strand
TGGCTTCTATAGCAGCTAATTGATCAGTGGTTTCGTCATATTCAAATTCTTCACAGAAAGTCTTGTATTCAAGGTCATTCATTGGAAATGAATACCCTACTCGGCTCGACCTTTCGGCATAAAGATGTAGTAGTTCTGCAGCAGTATCTCTGATTTGCTTCGCCGCTTTCTTTTTTGCTTTATCCCACTTTTTGCTTCCTAATTTGTCGAGACTCACTGAATCTAGAGCCGATCCACTGTAGCGGCTTATTACCTCTAATTGTGAAACTGGTAAGAAAAGTTTATCTGAATCATCATAGTGAAGTTCTAGATATTCATTGAGCCCATCACCAATGTTCATAGTTTTCAATCCCTGATAGGTTCCTATCCCGTGTTGTATATGAACTACTGGGTCACCAACGCGAATTTCGGAAAGATCTTTAAGCATATGTTCTGCAGATGAGCTTTTCTCTAATTTTTTGTTTTTTCTAGCATGAAACGGATAAAGCTCGCCTTCAGTGATCACATTTAATTGTTTTTCATTTTCAATGAAACCCGTAGTCAAGGGGCCTTCTATTAAAATTAGTTTTTCTGGGATCGATAGGCCCTCTTTCCAGGTTTTTGCTGTGTAAAAATTTAAATTATTACTCGAAAAGAAAGCATGTAGGGTTTGTCTCCTTCCCAAACTATCTGAGAAAATTAAAGTCTTAAATTTATTGGTCTCCACAAATGATCTCAATTTTTTTAAGGGATCTTTAAACTTTTTTTCAACTTTTATATCCGGAAGTGCTTGCAGCTTGGCGCTGGCTGACGATTTCTTATCTGAAATTTGGATTCTGTCAAACTTTTTTATGCTTTTAAAAAATTCATCTTCTGTCATAAAAAGGGAGTTTGGTGGGAGTAATGGAAAGTCTACGTCCCCTCTAAGCAATTTATATCGGCTGTTTGTATCTTCCCAAAACTGATTTATTGAAGATGAGATATCTCCCAGTATGAATACCCTGGTGTTGCTGGGAAGATAGTCTGCAATAACACTAGAATCGGAGAAAAAGAGGGGAAGATAATATTCAATACCAGGAGGGAAAGCACCAACGCTAATATCTTTATAGATCTTACTCCGCGTTGGATCTATCGATATTTCCCTCCTAAAGTTGGCCCTAAAGGTTTGAACCCCTTTTTTATCAGTCGGAAATTCGCGGGCTGGTAACAACCTAATATTCGCTACAGAGTATATACCTCGTTGACTATCTGGATCAAAAGTCCGAATTTTTTCAATTTCTGTATCAAATAGGTCAATTCGATAGGGGAGAACACTTCCCATAGGGAATAAATCTATAACCCCACCTCTAATACAAAATTCACCTGGTGAAATTACCTGATTGACGTTTTGATATCCCGCGTTATTCATCTGGTTTTTAAGTTGATCCAGTTTTATTGTTGCGCCAGTGTTTAATATAAAACTATATTTAGCGAGATGGCTTGGGGGCGCAAGTCTGTATAGTAATGTCGTGATAGGACTAACGACGCACTTGCAGATGCCATTTGTAATTTGATAAAGGGTCTCAAGGCGTTCCGAAATTAGGTCAAAGTGCGGCGAAAATTTATCATAAGGCAAGGTTTCCCAGTCTGGTAAAAGGCGAATTTCCTTGTTATCGGAGAATAGGCGTATTTCATTGACGACTCGATAAGCTTCGCTGGCATTTTTGGTTATTACAAAAATTAATCTGTTTTCAGATAGGGTATCGGAAATATTAAAAGCATCGGAAGAACCGATTTGATTGGACCAATTCATAGGTTTTAAAATGAGATTGAAGCGTTAATTCTTATTATTTACAGTATAAGTATTATAATTGAATATAGCGCATAAAGATTTAACCTTTATATTGAACGTATTGCATTTAGGAGTAATAATCGCAGGTATGATTAATCGCCACAATGTAATTTCTATGATAGCTGCGGCCGGAATTGGTTCACGCTTTGGCGGAAAAGTTCCAAAGCAATATCATACTATTCTTGGAAAACCAATGCTTTATCATTCCGTAAAAGTCCTGCGGGATCATAAAAAAATTGAGCAAGTTTATATATTGTTATCGCCGAAAGACCCTTTTTTTAAATCTTTCGATTGGAGTGAGTTCGGAGAAAAGGTTATTCCTTTATATGTCGGGGATGCCACCCGAGCGGAAACCGTCAGGAATGGGTTATTAAAAATAAATGGTTCAAAAGAAGATTGGGTGCTCGTTCATGATGCGGCTCGACCTTGTTTATCTATTGAGGCGTTAAATAACTTATTGCAAAATTTAGATCGAGCAACGTCGGGGGTTGTTCTAGCGAAAAAGGTTACTGATACAATAAAGAAGGTAGAACCTCGTACTAGCGAAATTACTCAAACCTTAGATCGATCCATGTTGTGGCATGCATTGACACCGCAGGTTTTTCGATATGGATTGTTATCTGATATTCTAAGCAAAGGTCAAATTTCCTTTATTACTGATGAGTCATCAGCAGTTGAAAAAGCTGGACTCAAGCCTTTAGTTATTGAGTGTAATACCGCTAATCCAAAAGTGACCAAGACGGAAGATCTAGCTCTAGCCGAGTTTATTTTAAGGAAGAGAGAGGATTACAATGAGAATAGGACAAGGATTTGATGTTCACCCATTTGGAGATAATATTCCTCTGGTAATCGGTGGGGTGAAAATCCCTTTTCACAAGGGTTTGATTGGACACTCTGATGCTGATGTTTTGTTGCATGCAATCTGTGATTGTCTACTTGGCGCGGCGTCATTGCGGGATATTGGCTATCATTTCTCTGATTCAGATCCCCAATTCCGGACTATCAGCAGTCGAAAGTTAGTTCTCGAGGTTTATCACAAAATAAAAAATGAAGGATATGATATCGTAAACTTAGATTGCACCGTCATCCTTGAAAAACCCAAAATAGCCAGTTTTATTCCAGGTATGGTGCAAAATATTTCAGAAGACTTAGAAATTGACTCTAACCAAATTAATATAAAAGCAAAGACCTCTGAAAAACTCGGTTATCTTGGCAGAGGAGAAGGGGTGGCAGCACAGACTATCTGTTTGTTAAAGAAGCGCTAAAAAACTATTATTCCCCATATTTTTTTACAGACGATATTTTGTGTACTAACAGTTCAGCTAAGAGGGTGTCCCGCCATTTTTCCCTAGTTCCTAGATCAGTTTTAGAGATGATGTCACGGCGAGAGGCGGTGATTTTTTTAATTAACGTATCGTCCCAAGATGAGTACCTTTCGTTTTTCATCATTTTCCTATATTTTTCGCCAAATGTATCTGCATACTCGGCTATGCCATTTTTAGCATTCAAATCTATAGTTTCAAAGGGGCCCATAAAAGCCCAACGATGACCCAAGCCATCTTTTATAGTTTTATCCAAGTCCTCAACAGATATATATCCCTCTTTGACGAGTTGCCAGCTCTCAAGGAGGACAGCGGCTTGAAGTCGATTGAGAACAAATCCCGGTATTTCTTTCTTTATGAGAATTGGTTTTTGTTTGACCGACTTTTGTAAATCAATTGTTCGCTCTATCACTGAATCATCCGTGAATGGCGCAGGAGATATTTCAACAAGTGGGATCAAATGTGGTGGATTTACCGGATGCACTACAATACATCGGTTTCGTCCCTTTAATTCGAAACCGAAAACTGAGGTTATAATGGAGGAGGTGGAGCTCGCTAATATGCACTCGGGTTTTGTTATCTGATCTAATTTTTTGTAGAAGTGCTTTTTTAATTCGACATCCTCAGTTATGTTTTCTTGAACATAATCAGCGTTTATAACCGCAGTTTCAAGGCTTTCGGTGTATACAATATTATTGCATAGTTCTTTAGGATCTCCATTTAATAACCCTAACTCATTTAATCTAGTCATTGATTCGCCGATGTGAGTTAACGCCCTATCTAGAGCTTGAGGGTGAGTATCAAATAATGTTACGTTATAACCGGACCTGGCAAATACTATTGCCCATCCTCTCCCGATTAATCCACATCCTATAATGGCGATATGATTCATAAAATAATGTTCAGTTTTTAATTTGCTTGAAGCCCGACTTAATCCAATCAAGACTTTTTATCCCATCCGGAGGGCTTATTAAATATGGCTCATAATATTTTATGTTTACCAAGGTGACTTTACCATTAATCTTTTTTACTGTGCCGTAGGGAACATGTTGTACCGCTTGATGACCTTTGCCTAGACTCATTTCCACAGTTCCTGATACGGATTCGAATTCTAGATATTCGAAAGCATTTATGACATCTTCAATATCAGGTGATTTATCATACTTTTCCCCTTGTGCTTTTTCCCATGCCGCTTTTGTTCCTAATATAGCAGTTGCCATGTGGTAAGACGAATACACAGGATTAGAATTGTATCGTTTCGAATATTCGGATTTGAACCAGTTGTTAAGTGGCGAGTTTGGGGCGAAAGGACCATTTGGTCCTCTAGCGCCAATGATTGTCCCATCTGCTAATTGATCATTTAGTCTTTCCAAAACAGTTTCACCTGTTATCATTATATTAGGTATGTTCCTCAAAAGGGCTCGTGGTGCCGCTTGTAATATATATGCTTCCAAATCACCCCCCCAAAGGGAATTTTGGATGACATCCGGTTTACTAGTCAGCAAGGCGGAAATTTCTGTTCCATACTGACCAATCAGTAATTTTGGTTCAATGTTGGTGGCAATTTTTACAGATGGTTTGAGTATTTTCATGGCTTCTGTAAAGTCTAGCCAGGCGTCTTTACCCCAAGCGTAGTTAGGATTAATGCCAGAAAAGTTCTTTAAATTAGGAAAATGTTCAGCTACATATCGAGCCGCGGCAACATTTTCCTGGGTAGCCATTGTAGTTGTTCGAAACACGTATCGGTAGTCATTTTCCTCAAAAATTCTATTGGTAGCGCAGTCAAATAATACTGTTAATGTTTTAAGTTCCTCCGCGATAGGAGCTAAAGCTAGGCAGTCGCCGCTTGAAATTACACCAATGACGAGATCGACATTTTGCCTAATGATCAGGTTTCGATAGTTTTCAACTGCTTTGGTTGCCCCGCCTGCTTCATCTACAAAAACAAAGTCTACTTTTTTGCCACCAAAACCGCGGGTTTTATATCCCGGTATTTGGTTGCCCTCATTAATAGCCATCTCCAGAGTTTCTGCAGCTTGTTTAGCCGGAATACCAAACGGGCCTGCGGCAGGACCCGATAAAAAAGTAATAATGCCAACTTTAACAGCATCACCATCGGATTTTTCAGATTCTTGGATATTTCGATTTTCGCATGCTATCAGACCTAAAGCTAAGATGATAAAGATCATTGGCTTAAAAATTTTTGGCATTGTGTGCTCCCTGAAACTAATCAATTAGAATATAGTGTACTTTGGGTATACTAGTAGATATAAAAGGGACATACTTAGTATATTATTAAAAAATGAAATTATTAGCTATAGAAACATCATCGACCCGATGCTCGGTTGCCCTCTACGATGGCAAAAAAATTTGTTCAAAAGAGCTAAATGCAAACCGAAAACACTCGGATTTTTTGCTTTCAATGATTGATGATGTTCTGCGCGAGAACAATAGTGAATTGAATGAGGTCACAGCTTTAGCTTTTGGCGCTGGCCCCGGATCATTTACTGGACTAAGGCTTTCGTGCGCTATTTCTCAAGGCATTGGATTTGTACAAAGTATTCCCGTAGTTCCGGTATCCTCTATGGAGGCCTTGTCTTTGGCTGCTAATAGATCTAAGGTTTTTGTATGTTTTGACGCCCGGTTGGGGCAAACTTTTTGCGCCGCTTACATATGGGGAGGGGAGCAAGTCGAGGTAATTATTGAGCCTCAACTCTGTGATGCAGATAAAATGCCGATTTTACCTGGTGATGGATGGGTTGCGTGTGGTGACGGGCTAGGTTTGTACAGTGATAGAATAGATAACCGAAACGGATCCAATGTGACTGATTATTTTTTGGACTTATCGCCGCAAAGTCGCGAAGTAGCCATTATTGCCGAAAGAAAACTAAAGTATGGTGGTTGTTTCGCGCCAGAGAAAGCGTTGCCGTTTTACATAAGAGAGAAAGTAGCGAAAGATATTTATGAACAGGGGTAGATGTAACCTAAAAATCAAAACTAACATTCGAGTAATGAAATCAATTGACCTAGCCGCTGTTACCAGCATAGAGAAAGATGTTCATATACAGCCTTGGAGCAAAAAAAAATTTGAAGATAGTCTTTTGAACGGGTACTTCTGTCGAGTAGTCGAAAGTCATTCAAGAGTTCTTGGGTACATAATCGTAAGCCACTTTTCTTCCCACGAGGCAGAAATTTTAAATATCGCCGTGGAAAAATTCTCGCAAAAAAAAGGAATAGGCACAAATTTGATGGATTATGCGTTAATGCGTCTAACTGCCCTGGGAAGGAGGGAAATATTTTTAGAGGTTCGAGAAACAAACTCAAATGCACTTAGGGTTTACTCAAAGTTGGGTTTTGTCGCGGTGGGTCGGCGGAGCAATTACTATGGTGTCGGACGGCATAAAAAAGAGGATGCGCTCATTTTGAATAGAAAGCTACAAAAATGGGTAGAAAAGAGCAGATAATTGAGGCGTTGGGACTCTATCCAATATGGGTCTCCAAGAACAGGGCCAACGCAAATTCCATATGCGCTGACACTAGCGAAATAGGAAATAAGTCAAGACCTAAAATTGATCTTGAGAATGATCATAATCTTATTGAACAAGATATTCTTAATTGTAAATCGTGCGTGCTTCACCGTGAACGAGACAAAGTAGTGGTGGGTGAAGGTGTGTTTGGCGCTGACTGGTTTATTGTTGGAGAAGCACCAGGGGCGGAAGAGGATTCTAGGGGGAAGCCTTTCGTCGGAGCAGCCGGGAAATTATTAGATGCTATGCTTCAGGCCATTTCAGTTGACCGAAAAAAAAATGCATATATTTCAAATATTGTAAAATGTCGACCACCGAAAAATCGGAATCCGAGTAAAGAGGAATGTCTGGAGTGTAGACCTTATCTGGATCGTCAGTTAGATTTGGTGGCACCAAAGATTATCCTTGCTATGGGAAGAATCGCATCAAATAGTATTTTAGATATAGACCAAACGATTATGAACTTGAGGGGTGAGATTTATGATTATAAAAACATACCGGTGATCGTTACATATCATCCAGCATACCTACTGAGAAGTCCAATGGAGAAGGCCAAGGCTTGGGTTGATTTGTGTTTTGCCACTGAGGTTCTTGCCGACAAAAAGAATTCGTAAGTTATAAAACGATGCTGATTGGAGAGTAATGCCAAGACCAACAAAAATAATTATAGACTTAAAAGCGATGCGCAAGAATCTTGAAATTGCGAGAGGTTCTGCAAACGCTAAAGTTATCGCGGTTGTCAAGGCAAACGCCTATGGACATGGTCTAGACAGGGTGCTGCCGGTGGTAGAACAAGCTGATGCATTGGCACTTCTTGAAATAGATCGGGCTATTGAGCTAAGGCAGGCGGGATTTGTTAAGCCAATTATTCTTTTGGAGGGTTTCTTTGACCCAAACGAAATTTCAATTTTTTCCCGGAAAAACCTTACCGCGGTTATACATCATAAAGATCAAGTCGATATGTTAGTGTCTGCTAATCTAGAGAAACCCATAGGTATTTTTTTAAAAATGAATAGTGGCATGAATCGACTGGGGTTTAGTATCGAAGACTTTGATAAGATGTATCAGACTCTTTTGATAAGCAAAAACGTAAACTCAATAGTGGCGATGACGCATTTTGCGGATGCAGACGGAGAAAAAGGCATAGAATGGCAATTGAAAAGGTTTAAGGCTGCCAAAACGGCAGCTTTGAGGAATGTTGAAACATCGATGGGCAACTCGGCAACTATCCTAAAATACCCTGAGGCGGTTGGTGATTGGTCTAGGCCGGGAATAATGCTTTACGGAGCGGCGCCATTTCCTGCGGCAGGTCAGAGTCTTTTCCCGGTCATGTCATTAATATCGGAAATAATCTCTACTCAGATTGTTGATAAAGGCCAGACTATTGGTTACGGTTGCGATTATATTTGCGAAAAAAAAATGTTGGTGGGAATAGTAGCATGCGGCTATGGAGACGGGTATCCCCGGAATGTTATTTCGGGAACCCCGGTAATGATCGGAAAATTTAAAGCACCCATAGTCGGTCGAATTTCGATGGATCTTCTCGCTGTAGATTTGAGCAACTTGCCACGATTAGATCAAAAAACCGTTGTTACGATGTGGGGTGACGGTCTGCCAGTAGAGAGCATTGCAAAGGCGGCCAAAACCATTAGTTATGATTTGCTATGCAGGGTCAGTAACCGCGTTCCCGCTAGAGTCTTGAGCTTATAAAATTGA
>PAHB01000097.1 GCA_002704665.1 Pseudomonadota bacterium | reverse complement strand
TGCTTTCCTCGCCCGCCTCGTTTTTGGGCTCTGTACTCCACAAGCGGCTGAGATTTTATATATCCGGTATGAGAGAGAGTAACAACTACATCTTCAGGCGCAATTAAATCCTCCATCGAAATTTCATGGGCATCAACCTGAATCTCGCTCTTCCGGAGGTCCCCATATTCATTCTTGACCTCAGAGAGCTCCTGACCGATTTTTTTCGAAATACGTTGGGGACTCGCCAACAAATCAACCAGGTCTTTTATTTTTTCAATAATATCCCTATATTCTGAAATAACTTTTTCTTTTTCCAATGCAGTAAGACGCTGTAATTGCATTTCCAAAATTCTCTGAGCTTGAGCATCCGACAAAAAATACCCCTCTTTTCTTAATCCAGCATCTGGCGAGATTCCATCTGGTCTGGCTATACTAGCCTCGGATTCCTCTAGCATCTCCTCCACGATTTTGGAAGCCCAAGGATTAGTTTTCAACTTATCTTTGGCCTCTGAAGGGGATTTTGATTCTTTTATGAGCCGCACGACTTTATCGACATTAGAAAGTGCTATTGCAAGGCCTTCAAGTATATGGCCCCTTTGTCTTGCTTTTTTTAGCTCAAAAACCGCTCTGCGAGTCGTAACCTCACGTCGATGATTCAAAAAGGACTCAAGAACCTCTTTCAGATTAAGCAGTTTTGGCTGATTATTGGTTAACGCAACCATGTTTACACCAAAGGTGTCTTGCATTTGGGTGTCTTTGTACAAATTGTTCAATGTGACCTCAGGGACCTCCCCTCTTTTCAACTCTAAAACAACCCGCATTCCAGATTTATCTGATTCATCACGAATTTCCGATATTCCATCAAGCTTCTTGCTTCTTACCAACTCACCAATTCTCATAAGTAAGGTCGATTTGTTCACTTGGTAGGGAAGCTCGTCAACCACGATTGCCTGCTTTGCACTCTTATCAAGATCTTCAAAGTGAGTTCTAGCCCGCATTACAACCCTGCCTCTTCCGGTCTTGTATGCCTCTCTGATTCCAACGGTTCCATATATAATGCCCTTGGTGGGAAAATCTGGTCCCGGAACACACTCAATCAATTGATCAATCTCTACCTTTGGTTCATTCAAAACCATCAAGCAAGCGTCAACAATTTCTCCCAAATTATGCGGAGGAATGTTCGTTGCCATTCCCACAGCTATTCCAGATGAACCATTAACCAAAAGATTTGGTATTCTGGTAGGCAGCACTACAGGCTCAAGCTCCTTACCATCGTAATTAGGAATAAAATCAACAGTTTCTTTATCAATATCGGCTAATAAATCTCCAGATATCTTCTCTAACCTGCACTCGGTATACCGCATCGCTGCTGCATTATCACCATCTACAGAGCCAAAATTACCCTGACCATCTATTAATGGATATCTCAAACTAAATTCCTGAGCCATTCTAACCAAAGCATCATAAATCGCGGAATCCCCATGTGGGTGCAACTTACCCATCACCTCACCCACGACACGTGCTGACTTTACGTAAGGACGATTAAAAACATTATTTGCTTCTCCCATTGCAAAAAGAATTCGCCGATGGACAGGCTTTAACCCATCAGCTGCAGAAGGTAAGGCTCGTCCCACTATGACACTCATAGCATAGTCAAGATACGAGGTGCGCATTTCGTCTTCCAGACTAATAGGAAGTGTTTCTTTGGCAAACTGCTCCATATGTATTACCCGCGACGACCTTTGATTAGATAATTTACTCTCCCGCCTATCTAAAATATTTTTCTATTCCAGGCGACATCGATCATAGAATGATATAGTGGATTAAATAACACTGGATTATAACATATCTGGCACCCTTTATGCTCTACACCACCATCTTTTCAATTCGGCCTTTCCGCGTCTATCGTCCTCTAGAAAAAAGAACTACAATTTAGCAACATCAGTCTATACTCTGAATTTAGTATAGCTATCGATAGGACCTCGACATGCAAGACACCGTCAAAAATGTTGACTTTATAATTAGCCCATCTTGGATAATCCCAGTTGTGCCATCAGGAGAGATTCTTTCGGACTACTCGGTTGCTGTTCGAGGATCCAAAATCATTTCGATTCATCCGTCAAAAAACAACAAAACGCTGTTTCAGACCGATAACGTTATCGAATTGAAGGATCATGTCCTGGTTCCCGGATTTATAAATTCTCACACTCATGTAGCCATGAATTTATTGCGCGGCTTCGCAGATGACCTACCTTTAATGAAATGGCTGGAGGACCATATTTGGCCGGCAGAGTCAAAGTTTGTCTCGCCAGACTTTGCCTTCGACGGCTCTTTATCAGCTTGCTATGAAATGTTGCGCGGTGGCACAACCTGTTTTAATGATATGTATTTCTTTCCCGAGCAAACAGGCAAAGCTGCTATAAGTTTGGGAATACGCGCTGTGCTTGGAATCACCGTTATTGAATTTCCTACCAATTACGCCTCCGATCCCCAAGACTATTTAACAAAAGGGCTAGCTACACGGGATGAATTGGAATCGGAAGAGCTGATCAAATTTGCAATGGCGCCGCATTCACCCTATACGGTTTCAGACAAAACATTCAAAAAGATTTCCGTTTTGGCGAATCAACTTCAAATACCAATACATATACATCTTCACGAGTCAAATAGAGAAATTGAAGAAAGCGTAAAGCAGCATGGGCGGCGCCCATTACATCGTTTAAACGATTTAGGTATGCTTAGTCCTTCTTTTATTGGTGTGCACTCAGTCCATCTAAACGATCTTGAAATAGAATTACTAGCTACGCAGGGATGTTCGGTTGTTCATTGCCCATCCTCCAATCTAAAATTAGCTAGCGGCTTTAGCCCCATTGGAAAGTTAATAAGAAATAATGTCAATATTGCAATTGGAACAGATGGCGCTGCCAGTAACAACAAGCTCGACATGATATCTGAAATGCGATTATCAGCAATACTTGCCAAAGCAGTGGATGGTAATGCTGAGACACTTCCGGCACATACAGCCCTAAAAATGGCGACTTTAGGTGGAGCCAAATCGCTTGCGATTGATCACCTGACAGGATCGATCGAAGTCAATAAATTAGCTGACCTTACGGCAATTAATTTATCTGAAGCAGAAACTCACCCTCATTTTGATATAGCTTCCCTAATCGTTTATTCGGCAGGTAGAGAAAATGTGACGAATGTTTGGGTTAATGGAAATCGTGTAGTCAACAACAAACAAGTCACAGGAATATCCAACGAAAGTATCATTCAAAAAAACCTATATTGGAAAAATAAAATTGAAAAAAGCAAAAATGAATAACGTCGATCCCGAGGAAATAAAAAAATTTAGTAAACTTGCGGAGAATTGGTGGAACCCAAACAGCCAGTTCAAGCCCCTCCATGATATAAATCCACTACGGTTTACCTACATTAACGAACGCTACCCAGTCGCTGATAAAAATATACTTGATGTAGGATGCGGTGGAGGACTTTTATGTGAAGAAATAGCAAGAAACGGTGGTCGCGTAAAAGGTATTGATTTATCAGAAAAGGCAATAACCGTTGCTAAAATACACCTCCAGGAAAGTAAACTTGATGTAAGCTACGAATTATCCTCCGCAGAAGCTCTAGTGGCAACAGAATCTGGCCAATATGATGTTGTAACTTGTCTTGAAATGCTAGAACACACACCTGATCCACTTAGCACAGTAGTGGCCTGCTCAAAACTAGTAACAGAGGGTGGAGTTGTTATATTTTCGACAATAAATCGCAATCCAAAATCCTATTTATTTGCAATAATTGGAGCTGAATATGTATTAAAGCTTTTACCTATAGGGACCCATAGTTATGAGAAATTTATTAGACCATCGGAGTTGACCGATTATTGTTTGTCTGCAGGGCTAAACTTGGAACACCTCATCGGAATGACCTATAACCCGATTGTAAAAAAATATTCATTGAATAGGGATACCTCTGTAAACTATATCCTTGCGGCTCGAAAACCGTAGTAACAGTTTTTTACTCATACAAAGGGAGGCGGAGCATGAAGTTAAATCAGAAGACACCGATTTTTCTAATAATGTTGGTGAGTTTTTCATTTTTAATAACTGGTTGCGCGCTGAATGACCAATATTTAGTTCTTGATCCTAAGATTTACGCCACCGAATCCGATATTGGAGGAGGTAAAACCATAGAACTTGGGGTAAGGGACAAGAGATCTAATTCAAAATTAGGGGAAATAAAGGATGTCCGTAAAGACACCTTTAGTGTTGAAGTAAAACAAGGGTTCACAACAAATATAAAAAATCAAATCGGCGATGCCCTTGAAAGAAAAGGTTTCAAAATTGATGAATCAGATATTAAGATGGTGGTGGATGTCGAAACATTAGGACTATCATCAATAAAATACCCGTTAACTTTCAAGACTGACCTGGAAGCTATAATTTCTGTAACCGTAGAAAATGGAGACGAAAATTACGGAAATCGCTTGAGAATCGTTACAACAAAGGAGACCCCGGGTCCACCGTATGCTGCGGACTCCACCGAATTGGTCAACGAGGCAGTTTCCACTTTGCTTACCGACATGTTGGGAAGTGAGAAATTGTTAAAAGTTCTGGCCAAATAAAAACAATTTTGAAATTTTAAATGATAAGAAATAAAGCGCCATAAACCGTGACCAAAAATAATAAAAAATACGCTGCAGTCTTGTTTGATTTGGATGGAACAATTGCTGACACGGCACCGGACCTGAGTTTCACCCTAAATGAAATGCTGATGTCGAGGGGGCGAGAGCCTATCGCATTAGATCGGGTCCGGAGCGTAGCTTCATCAGGAGCAGGAGGGCTCTTATCAAAAGGATTTGAAACAGACAAAAATAGTAAGGAATTTATCCAACTACGTTTAGAATTTCTCAAAATTTACGAAAAAAACCTTTTGCGATCAAGTAAACTGTTTGAGGGGATAGAGTGTTTACTAACAGACCTTGAAAAAAATAAGGTTCCGTGGGGTGTAGTAACAAATAAATCACATCGCTTTACCGTTCCCTTGCTTAAAGGTCTGAATATCTTCAATAGGGCGGCATGTGTTATAAGTGGAGATACGACGCCTCACCCAAAACCACATCCCGCTCCGTTGTTTGAAGCGGCACGTCAATTGGGATTAGATCCATCACAATGTATCTATATTGGTGATGACGAGCGGGACATTAAAGCTGCTATCGCGGCAAATATGGATTCTGTAGCGGCTCTTTACGGCTATCTTGGTATAAATTCGCCGCCGGAGGCTTGGGGAGCAACATATTTGATCGTCAATCCTTCAGATTTACTGAATATTATCGGATTGTAGCGAAAAAGAAGCATCAGTTTTTCCGCTAAAACTGCTACAATCTTGGTTGTTTTAAAACTTTCTTGGGGGACGACAAGGTTTCGACGGGAGTTACAAAACAGTTCGGTCATGTCAAGGCTTCAGTTACCTTGTAAAAAAACTGTAAATTGTTATATCTGCAAATGATGATAACTACGCTCTAGCTGCCTAATACCGGCTAGACTCCGCACCAGTTCTCTCACGGGCTGGACTGGATTTCCAGTAGCGGAGCCATATTCGTGAGATCGTGCCTTCAGGGGTCACCTCTTAAGGCATTAAAATCTCGGTGACTCGGTCCGTAAAAGCCTGTCGGTCGGCGTTTATTGACTAAAACTAATTGACCAATACTAAACATGTAGAGCCGCCTGTGGAGGGCTTTCGGACGCGGGTTCGATTCCCGCCGTCTCCACCATTTTTTTAAGTTAAATAACTGTATTTTATTAGATCAAAATAATAACTACTTATTTTTTTGACCATTTGATACATAAATGTAAAAAGGCCTCGGGGTCTTAAAACGGTATGTAACCGATACATTTACTCAACTGATATTTTCGCACTGATGCTCCAATATTTTAATAAATATATGATATGTATATATACTATACGTTATAAAGATACAATGTATCATTTTGATTATGTCGATGATACCATGAGGTCTTCATTAACTATATTGGATACAAAATAATATGAAAATCGCGTACGTTTTTGCAACAAACATGGCTACAACCTTCAAATTGTCAACCATGATTCTACCGCAATTAGAACAGGGGATTCACGGACCCCAAATAATAGGCATGATGTTTTTTGATGACAATATTTTTGCTCTCCGTAAAGGTGATCCCATTGGTGAACGATTGGCTGTGGTTGCTAAGAGGCAAAACATCCTACTAATGGTTTGTGATCAGTGTGCAGTCAGACGGAATCTTGCAGAGGGTGCTTTTGAGCAATGCGGAACGGGACAAGTAAAAGCAGCCGGACTGGTTGAAGGTGTAGTTGCAGGATGCTTCCCTCAACTCTACGACGCTCTTGGCGGAAATCCGCCCGATCAAGTTATAACTTTATAATATATCTGAAGTACGAAATCAAAATTGCCGCTAATTTGTTTTGGGGCTTCCCGTTTACTGGTAAGCCTTACGCGGCTCACCAGTTTTTTTCCTTATAAAAATAACTTTCCCAACAAAGTGTGCATTAACTATCGAATGTAAAAAAACTAGAGTAGTAGTTTCTATGCAATCCCCATCGCCGAATCAAAGCTATTTCACATTCGATATGCAGGAGTTTTATAGGACTAAAAACACCAATTAATTCCAGCAGAAAGCACTTCCTTTTTGCAAAAAACAAGTTATTCTCCATCCGTCTAAAATTTGTTTTAGATTTTGGCCAATGAAATAATCTGATGTATATTGCGCTAATGATTAGCAATATAAAAGCTGTCCTATCGTCGTTTCTCGGCATAAGGAAACGATCGGATTTCGAAAAAGATATTAAAAATTTAAAGCCCTGGCAAGTTTTTTTAACTGGTGTTGCTATTGCCACAACTTTTGTCTTAATAATTATCTCTATTGTTAATCAAATAGTATGACAAGAACGTAGTTTTCATTTTTTTAGTTATAACGCTAAGCCATCCTCACCCAATACTTCGTATCAAAACATTTATCGCATAATGACGTTTTTCAAAGCACATTTCGCCTCTGGATTAGAAAAAAATTCATTTTCCAACTGACAAAAATAAACATCGAAAAAAAAATGTAATTACAAACAACCTTTGCTACTGCAATCAGTGCTTTATTGTCAAAATCGGATTCTCGTAAAAACATTGTTACAGATTTAATTTATCGTCCGATACTAATATTCCATTTAGGTCGGCGTATATCCAATTTCCTGGGATAACTTCGACTTTATCGATCAAAATAGCGACATTAGACTCGCCTTTATTTTCCTTCTTGCTTTTTTTCGGACAAGATCCGATAGCCATTATTCCGATATCTATATCAGTAAGAATTTCAACGTCTCTTACGCAGCCATCAACAATAATTCCAGACCATCCATTTCTTTTGGCCATTAAAGCGATATTGTCACCCAAAAGAGCTACTTTCTTGGATTTTTTTCCGCTTACAACCAGAACTCCGCTCTCTACAACCTTGGATAGTCCTGTTCTCACCAGTGAATTATCTTCAAAACAATTTACTGTAGTAACGGGTCCATAAAATTTTGAAGCTCCTCCATAACTAATGAACCCGGTAATAATTTTGGTTTCAGGAAATCTGTCGTTAATATCCGGAGTTGAGATCATGTTTGCATCCATTTCAAAATTCCCCAATAGTTTTTACATCTTATGGTTATGTTGACAGACGGTGTAATTAAGCTACAAAAAAACACCAGACACTACAAAAATAGAAGGACTTTTGTGGTAAATAAATATTTCTAATCAGACTAATTAATTAAATTATTAGCACTTTAATCCCCACGGCATTAATCAAAGCATCGGTGACCAAAGGGTAGCTCTCCGACTATAACGCCATTTTGATCAAAATAAGTCCATCCTTTTAAAACAAAATCATCGCTAGATTTACATACGCTGCCATCTCTTCGGTGAACTTGCCATTTCCCGACTTCCTCTCCTTTACTCCACTCGGCTTTATAGCGAATCTGCCCGTGCTCCCAATAAACCTCCCATAGCCCGTTCTCTAGGCCACTAATATACTCTCCTCTTTTAGATAGCACCCCGTGATCATGGTATTCAACCCAAAGCCCCTCTCTCTCACCATCTTCGTAATTGCCCTTATTCCATAATTTTCCGTTTTTAAAATATTCGACCCAAAAACCAGTTCTCTTGCCCATCTTAAAGGTTCCCTTGCTCCACACTGTCCCATCAGAATAATAGAAAGCCCAGACTCCATCGCGAAGTCCATTTTGATATACCCCTAAGTTCCATAATTGCCCGTTTTCCCAATACCCCTCCCATACACCGGTTCTAACCCCATTAGTAAAAAACCCTTTATCGGCTAACTGACCATTGTCCCAATACTCTTTCCAAGGACCCTCTCTTTTTCCATCTATTAAATTCCCAGACTTAATCCCTGAAACTGAACCAGTTAAAGGTATGTCGGTAAATTTTTTAAAATGGAGTCCATTACGAATTACGACACCTTTATCATAATCAATTGCTTCACCAGCAGATCCCAAAGAACAAAAAGTGAAAAAAGCGGTAATACAGAGGATG
>PAHB01000096.1 GCA_002704665.1 Pseudomonadota bacterium | reverse complement strand
GGTGGCGAACGGTATTTGGGGGCATATTTACGCGAACATCAAAAGCCTCGTGGAGGAAAGAGAGGTATCAGAAAGGCAAATATCCGAGGCACTAAATAGCGCTAAAGCTGCGGGTGCGGTATTGCCGGACGGAATTTTTCTACTAAATCGTCAACAAGAAATACTTTGGTTCAACGCAGCTGCAAAAAAGTTTTTTCAAACGACAGAAGATGACCTTGGCAAAAAAGTAACTTTTATTTTAAGACAACCTCAATTTAAAAAATTACTAGCTAATGCGGCTTTAACTTCTTCTAAAACAGATACCGAAAACGAAATAAGACTACGATTAAAAAAACCTTTTGGCGACCTTTTGCTAATAGTTCAAATTTTACCTTATGAAGATGATAAGTTGTTAGTACTAGCGAGAGATGTTACTGATATCGAAAGGATTCAAAATGCGCGGCGAGACTTTATAGCAAATGTGTCTCATGAATTGCGAACTCCTCTTACAGTCATTCATGGGTTCCTAGAAACTCTAGACGAAACTTCTGATAAAAATAGTCTGCTGCAACAAGCATTACCACTTATGTCGGAACAAACGGTCCGCATGACCCGGCTGATTGAGGATCTACTCTCTCTAACGAAAGTAGAGAGCGAAGGTCTGAGAAATGAAGAAGAAATCAATATTCCCTCGATGTTGGATACCTTAATAAGAGATACTCGAGCGTTTCCAGAAACCAAGCATGAACTATTTATCTCCTCACGTTGCAGCACTTGGTTAAAAGGTAATGCAGAGGAGCTACAAAGTGCCTTTGGAAACCTACTTTCAAATGCAATACGTTATACCCCAGCAGGAGGAACTATAAAAGTTAGTTGGGAGAAAAAAGATTCGAATGTTGTTTTTAGTGTGCAGGACAATGGAGTCGGATTTGATCCTATACATATCCCTAGACTAACTGAGAGATTCTATCGAATTGACAAAAGTCGATCCCGTAACACAGGAGGCACAGGACTAGGTTTAGCGATCGTAAAGCATGTCGCAAATCGTCATCAAGCAGAGCTTCAAATTGAAACCAATCCAGGACATGGAAGCAAATTCAGCCTTCGTTTTCCAAATAATCGATGTATCTTTACTGATTAAGGCTCTTTTGGCTAAACAAGAGTATATTTAAATTTTGACTTATTTCATAGATTCAAAAATGATGGCGAGCCACAAATATCTTAACCCTTTTCCAATGGCCATCATCAATAAACTAGACCATAAATTAAATCGAAGCCAACCGGCAGCTAAACAAAAAATATCACCAACAAAAGGAACCCATGAAAAAATTAATAATACCGGACCTCTTTTTCGTAAAACTTCGGTTAACCAAGGATGACTTCGGCGTGAGGAAAATCGCAAAACACCTAAACCTAGGAGATAACTGGTCATGCCACCCAATGTATTACCAATGGTGGCAACAGATATTAGAATTTCGCTGGAGTACCCAATTTTGAGGAGGTAGAGAAAAGTCAGCTCAGATGTCCCTGGCAATATGGTCGCAGATGAAAAACTCGCCACAAATAGCCCAACCAAGTATGCGTATTCAACCATATAGCCAATAATCACCCAGAATTTTGGCGCGCCTGGCGGGACTTGAACCCACGACCTTCGGCTTCGGAGGCCGACACTCTAATCCAACTGAGCTACAGGCGCCAAATATCAGGATAACTTTAAAATGCCAATGCGTCCATTTTTGCTTTTTTCCGCCAGCAGTTTTACATATAATAAGGGGTATTCGATTAAAATTACTGAAATTTACAACTTATGGAATCCCAAGTGACAAGTCAATCTGAGACATTAATTCAAACTCCACAGCAGCTTTTTGTCGTGGTTTTCTTATCTTTTTTTGTTCCCTTGGCTTCCATCCTACTGGTTGTCAAATTAATAACTGGTGGAATAAATATCTCCCCCGACGCATTAACAGAAAAAGCAGTATCGGAGAGAATGAAGCCGGTTGGTAGCATACAAATAGCTGGTGACGTCGATGCTTTAAATCCGCCTATACCCTCACAAGAAACAGCCTCTTTAAAACCCCTAAAAAATGGTGAAACCGTGTACCAACAAGTTTGTGCCGTATGCCATATAGCGGGCGTGGCAGGAGCTCCAAAAGCGGGAGATAAAAGTCAGTGGGAAGCTCGAATAGCAAAAGGAAAAAAAGTGCTATATCAAAATGCTATCAATGGCATAGGAATTATGCCAGCCAAGGGCGGCGCAGCTACGCTATCGGACGATGAGATAAAAGCCGCGGTAGATTATTTGCTTAAGCAATAAAATCTCGATTGCCTTATTTTTTCAACTGCCAGTATGCTATGAGTCAAAACTGAACAGTGGCCACTTACGCTATCGGAGATCTGCAAGGTTGTCTGACGGAATTTAAGTCTCTGCTTGAAAAAATAGATTTTAATTCTAAAAAAGATCGCCTTTGGCTCGTGGGTGACGTTGTAAATAGGGGACCAGATTCGTTAAGTACTCTTAAGTTCCTTATGGATCTATCGGAGAGCGTTACAATGGTTTTAGGCAATCACGATTTACACTTAATCAAGTTAGTAGCAAATAATGAAAAAGCCTCAGAAATAGATACGCTAAACGAAACACTCACATCACAAGACATATTTAAAATAACCGATTGGTTGAGAAAAAAACCTCTTTTTCATTCCGAGGAAGATTATTCTATGGTTCACGCCGGTCTTCTTCCGCAATGGAACATTACACAAATAAAACTTCTAGCCAAAGAAGTAGAGACTCATCTTGCAGGAGATAATTGGCGTTCGTTCTTAAAAAATATATACGGGAATAAGCCAGATTCGTGGGACGAAAAATTAGAAAATTATGAACGTTGGAGAGTAATCATTAATGCCTTCACTCGTCTTCGTGTATGCACAGCAAACGGGAAAATGAATTTTACCTTTAAAGGAAGTTTAAATGATTTGCCACAAGGATATATGCCTTGGTTTGATGTTCCAACGAGAAGGTCAAAAAAGACAACTATTATTTTTGGGCATTGGTCCGCATTAGGCTTAAGTGTAAAGCGCAATATAATAAGTCTAGATACCGGGTGTGTATGGGGTAGATCTCTCTCAGCGATCAGACTGGAAGATCGAAAGGTTTTCCAAGCTTCATGCGGAAAATGACGATTGAATTCTCTCTCGCAGAAGAGTCGCTAAAGCTCTTCTATTAAAATTAGAGGGGTTAACAGTTTCAAGTACCTTCAACTCCACAAATGTTTTTGGACTAGCGACTATTCGAGACAACGTATCAAAAAAGCTATCATTAGCCACATATGCAGGTTTATAGTTCATCGTATGATTTTCCGTCAGATACCTAATAGATACTGGTAAAACGGCTATATTAGAATTTACCGCAACTTGCAGCAGCGAGGATCGAAATGGTAAGACATCGTCTCCCCTACTTGTCGTGCCCTCCGGAAACAAAAAAACACTTTCCCCTGACAAAATTAAATTTTCTAATACTTTACCGACGTTTTTTAGATCTCTTACCCTTCTTCTTTCGATAAATACGGTTCCTGCCCTAGAGGCAAGAAAACCTATAATTGGCCAGCGACGAACATCGGCTTTTGCGATAAAGTTGACTCTAAGAAAAGAATGTACGATTGGAATATCAAGCCAAGAAATGTGATTACAAACCGTGAAAAAGGGACCATTTTCTGGAGGTTTTCCATAGACCAATACCCTTACTCCCAAAACTGCAACCACCCGCCGGGCCCAAGAGGAAACTATTGACCATCTTCGATTATGCGTTAGGAAAGGAAATAATCCAACAATAACCAGAAGACCATAAAAAACCAAAACTACAAGAGCGAAATACCTCAATAACTGTATCAAACAGAAAGTTTGGTTCGCGTTATTCAATGTGCTTTTTCGTAATGATTTTTTTACCAAAGAACCCGTTACTAAAATTCTTCATTGAAAGCATCCATGTAGCTCTTTTGAATTTTATCAAGGTTAAAGATGTGATTTTGAGGACCTTGTGATTCAATCTTTATGGCACCGAGTAATGATGATAATTTGCCAATTTTTTGCCATTCCAAGTTGTTTATTATTCCAAAAATTAGTCCGGCTCGATAAGCGTCTCCACATCCAGTTGGGTCAATCGGTTCATTTACTTTGACAGGTGGAATTTCTATACATTCGCCTCCCGTATAGATAGCCGAACCATACTCACCATTTGTAACAATTAAAGCCTCCACCAATGAAGCTATCTCTTCCATCGATTTTCCAGTTTTCTCTGATAGCATTTTTGCCTCATAATCGTTTGCAGCAACATACTTTGCTGTTGCAAAAAAATCCATAATCTCGATACCACTAAACATGGGTAATCCTTGCCCAGGGTCGAAAATGTAAGGGATACCGTTTTCATAAAATTCCCTTGCATGCTGAATCATGCCTTGGCGACCATCTGGCGCAACAATCCCTAATGAAAAGTTCTGCGCACCTTCTATATGATTATTATGAGAAAAGTTCATTGCACCAGGATGAAATGTTGTTATCTGATTTTCGGCTGCATCCGTAGTAATGAAAGCTTGCGCCGTGTATTGATTATCTATGACTTTAATATGCTCTTGGTCATAACCCAAATCACGCATTCGCGTGGAATAAGGCGAAAAGTCCATCCCAACAGTTGCCATAATTAGTGGGTTTTCGCCGAGCATTTTCAGATTGTATGCTATGTTACCGGCACACCCCCCGAATTCCCTGCGCATTTCGGGAGCCAAAAACGCGACGTTTAAGGAGCTTAATTTATCTTTGAGAATATGTTTATCAAATTGGTCTGGAAACACCATAATAGTGTCATAAGCTAATGAACCACAGATTAATGCCGTCATGTAATATCCTTCGAAAATGAAAATTTAGTTTGTTTAATTATAGATTTTTTTTATATTTTTTAAACGTTAAAAAAAACTTAAGTTTGCACTAACCTTCGATGCGTTTGGATGCTCATCAAAATCCCAATACCAAATAAAATCGTCACCAACGAAGTTCCACCGTAGCTGATTAACGGTAATGGGACACCAACTACCGGTAAGATCCCACTAACCATACCTATATTAACAAACACGTATGTAAAAAAGATTAGTGTAATAGCTCCAGCCAAAAGTCTAGTGAATAACGTCGGTGCGTTTGCAGCAATTACTAAACCACGCCCGATAATAGCAATGAATAAAAACATCAGAACAAGGTTTCCCAAAAGTCCAAATTCCTCAGCAAACACTGCGAATATAAAGTCTGTAGTACGCTCTGGTAGAAAATCCAGTTGAGACTGCGTCCCATTTAACCAGCCTTTCCCCATTAAACCGCCAGATCCCAATGCTATGGAAGATTGTATAATATGATACCCTGAACCCAGGGGATCTGTTGATGGATCGATTAATGTCAGGATTCGTTGTCGCTGATATCCATGGAGCGTAGACCAGATAAACGGCACACTACCAATCGCGATAGCAAGAGAAAAAATAATCAAGCGTAAAGATAACCCTGCCAAAAATAAAACGTAAATCCCAGCAACAGCCACCAAAATTGCTGTTCCTAAATCAGGCTGTTTGGCAATGAAAAAAACTGGTACAACCAACAAAATAATGCCAACTAAGAAATTTGATGACCGCAAAACTGACTCGTATCTATCAAAATACCAGGCAAGCATTAAAGGAACAGCTATCTTCATTAGCTCGGATGGTTGAATCCGTGTAAAACCAAGACTAAGCCACCTTTGGGCTCCGTTAACCACCTCACCAAAGAATTCGACCCCTATCAACATTAAAAGACCAAATACGTAAACCGGCAAAGCAATTCGGGAAAGGTAATGTAATGGAACATTGGCCACCACCCACATCACGACAAGAGCAACCAAAATATTGGCAACTTGCGATAACGTACGAGCAGTATTACCACCTGAAGCGCTATGCAATGTCAATAAACCAATTATTAAAACCACGGTTATCAGCATAAGTAATTGCCTATCTAAATGTCTACTGATATAACTCGCTACACTTCGTGCCATATGTTTCGCTCTCTAAAAAATATGCTCTAGGGTTGACGGTTTTTTAACTTTGGTCCTTTACCTAAAAGATAGAAGTCCATTACCTTCCTCGCAATTGGAGCAGCAGCTCTGCTTCCTGGCCCGCCGTTTTCTACTAGAACCGAAACCGCTATCACGGGGTTCTCTGCAGGCGCAAACGCAATAAATAGTGCGTGATCACGAAGTCTCTCATCGATCTCTTCCTCTTTGTATTCCTGTCCCTTCATACTAAAAACTTGAGCCGTTCCGGTTTTGCCGGCAAACTCATATTGGGACTTGTATCCCGCCATTGCAGCTGTTCCACCGGGCTTGGTTACGCCAATCATGGCCTCTGTGACCAAATTTATGTGCTCTTCCTTCAGCGATACGAAACCTGTCTCCTGGGGCGATACAGTTTTAAAAACTTCCGATTGACTATTTTCAATTTGCTTGACTAAATGAGGCTTTAAAATTCGTCCTCCATTAGCCAGTGCTGCCGTAGCAACTGCTAATTGTAAAGGGGTTGCCAAATTGTAACCTTGACCTATTCCTACCGATATTGTGTCTCCCACAAACCATTTTTGTTTAAACCTGCGTTGTTTCCACGCTCTTGAGGGTAGTAAACCTGTTGCTTCACCATCCAAATCAATTTTCGACTGCCTGCCAAGTCCAAATTGTTTTATAAACTTATGAATCGCATCTATACCTAAATCATGGGCTAGTTCATAAAAGTAAGTGTCACTAGACTCTACAATTGCTTTTCTTAGATTTACTTGACCATGCCCCCCCTCTTTCCAATCACGAAAAACATGCCCTGAATTTCCTAGGATGAAATAACCCGGATCATTCATTGTGTAAGCAGCATCACGTTTTCCTAATTCAAGAGCCGCTAGGGCCATAAAAGGCTTGAAAGTGGAGGCTGGTGGATAAACTCCCTGAACCGCCCTGTTATTTAAAGGGTGATCCTCTGAATTATTTAGCTCTTCCCATATTGCAGAATCTATTCCATCTACAAATCCATTAGGATCAAATCCGGGTAGGGAAAGTAGCGCTAACACCTCTCCTGTATTTGGCTGCAAGGCTACAAGCGCCCCTCTTTGCTGACCGAACGCCTCAGCAGCAACATGTTGTAGATTGGCATCTAAACTGAGAATGAGATTATTACCCGGAATAGACCTTATGGTTTTGACTTTTCTTATCGACCGCCCACCGGCGTCCATCTCAACATGATCGTAACCATTAAGACCCCTAAGTTCTTTCTCATATTGTTTTTCTAGACCGCTCTTTCCAATCGTGTCAGATTTGGTATAGTTTGTAGCATTTCCCTCTTCTTGCAATCTTTCAAAATCAGTCTTGCTGACACGCCCCATATAACCAACCACGTGAGACGTCAATTGACCATTAGGATAGTATCGAAGAAATCGTGCCTGGATGTGTACGCCGGGAAACAAATAATGCTTAGCAGCAAACGTAGCCATTTCTATATCGTTTAATCTTCGCCTTATTGGAATACTCGAAAAGTTTGGAGCGGTCTCAAGCAATTTTAAGAATCTCTGGCGATCTTTCGGAGAAATTGTAACGATTTCTGATAAGTCGTCCATTATTTTTTCAGGATTATCAACTTTATCAGGTATTATCTCAAGAGTATAAGCTGCATAATTACTTGCCAGCACAACCCCGTTTCGATCAAAAATTGCGCCTCGGTTTGGCGTCATAGGAAGAACTTTTATCCGATTTTGCTCTGCTAAAAGTCGAAAATGTTCATGCTGTACTACCTGTAGGTAAATAAAACGCCCCAACAAAAGAACAAATGCTACGAGTACACAAAATGCAGTAAAAACCAAACGGACATGGAATAAATACAACTCTCTTTGATGATCCCGAAGCTCTATTTTATTGCTCATATTTAATTCCGACCAAAACTGGAAACCGATAGATTTATTAGAAACGAGGCCAAAGGCCATAGAAGAACTGTGGAAACCGTGGGATAGAAATAATGCCAACCTGGAAAACTCGCTCCGACTAGCAGCAACAACCCTAAAATTCCAACTTTTACCAGTATTAGTGCTGGAAAAACGTGCAGCATTTGACCCAGAGGCTTGAATAATCTCACTCTACGGTGCGCGGAAATCGCTATAACAGTAAGCAATACGTATAAAAGCGATGTCTGGCCAATTATGCTGCCATTTGCCACATCGCCCAGTATTCCAAGAAAGAAAACCACAAAGAAGCTGACCTTATGGGGCGCATGTATACTCCAAAATAGAACTACTAAAACTAGAAAATCTGGTCGAATCATTTGACCCCACCCCTGAAGAGGTATCAGATTTATAAAAAATGCTAAACAAACACTGAATATCAAAATGCGATTGGGGAAAGCATCTCCTATACTATTTCCCTGAATTTTCTCATTCATAAATTTTAAATAAGCCTTTTTTCAAGCCTAGTTATCGTTTTTTTCAACCCGAGTAGCATCTGGTCGTGGTGGAAAATTTTCATTTTTTGAAAGTAAAAGTACCTGCCGATGTTTCCCGATATTTGCGACAGGTTTGACTACGACCTTTGCAAAAGGATACGACTCATCCCGATCAACTTTTGTAACGGTTCCTACCGGCAAATTTGCTGGATAAACACCTCCAATACCCGATGTTGCCAAAATGTCACCTTGTTTAATATCTGTATCAATCGGCATAAATCTTACTTCTAGACTGCTATCATACCCGACGCCAAAAACTACGGCCCTAAGACCGTTTCGTGAAACTTGGACAGGAACAGGGTGATCCCGATTCGTCACGAGTGATATTTCTGATGTCCATGGGTACAAGCGGACTACCTGTCCTATCACGCCAGCGGCATCGATTGCGGGAGCCCCAAGGGACACTCCGTTGCTCGAACCCTTGTCAACTATAACTTCCCTAGAGAATGGATCCCGGGGATAATAGATAATTTCCGCTACTAAGTGAGTCGGCTCAACAGGTTCACCCAACTGCAAAAGTCTCCTAAGATTTTTATTTTCAATCAATAAAGAGTCCTGCACCAAACGCAGTTTATCTGTATTAAACATCTCTTCCTTTAATCTGCTATTTTCCTCCTTTAAATCCTTGGTGGTGACAAGAAAATTTGTAAAGTTTTGGTAAATCTTGGTTGGTACCAACGCAACGGTTCGCAGCGGATGAATAGCGATCGACATCCCTGCACGAATCATTTCAAGATAGTTGAATTTTGCATCTGTATAAATCGACAGAACGCAGAAAAAAGTATAGAACAAAAGGGTGGTTTTTATACTTGAACGTTGCTTGAAAAAAGCTGTCTTCTCTTGCATAAGATTCTAAAAACCGTTTACTTAAAAGTAGCTTTGTCAGATTTTAGTTCGATGAATCAATCTTTATTGTTAAAAATTAATCGCTAGTAAATATCCCACTTACTTCCATCATTTCCAAAGACATTCCTGAGCCACGGACAACACAAGTGAGTGGATCATCAGCAACAATCACAGGCAAGCCCGTCTCCTCCATCAAGAGCCTATCGATATCTCGTAAAAGGGCTCCACCTCCGGTAAGTACCATGCCTTTTTCAGCTATATCCGCCCCAAGTTCAGGGGGAGTCTGTTCTAAAGCCGACTTTACAGCGGATACGATGCTGTTCAATGGATCGCTTAGCGCCTCCAGAATTTCATTGCTCGATATGCTAAAACTCCGAGGTATTCCCTCGGCTAAGTTCCTGCCTTTAACCTCTTTTTCGCGAACCTCATTCCCCGGAAATGCAGTGCCAATTTCTTTTTTTATCTCCTCAGCCGTGGTCTCACCTATCAACATCCCGTAATTGCGTCTGATATAATTTATTATAGCTTCATCAAACTTATCGCCTCCCACCCTTACTGATCCGGAATATACAATTCCTCCGAGTGAAATCACACCAACTTCTGTTGTACCACCACCAATATCAACAACCATTGATCCTGTTGCTTGGTCCACCGGCAAGCCAGCACCTATGGCAGCAGCCATCGGCTCCTCAATGAGTTCGGCTTTTCGAGCTCCCGCTCCAAAAGCAGATTCCCTAATAGCTCGTCTCTCAACTTGGGTGGAGCCACAGGGTACACAGATCACGATACACGGACTTGGGGCAAAAAACCGACTGTCGTGAACCTTTTTAATAAATTGTTTGAGCATCTGTTCCGTAATTGTGAAGTCGGCTATAACACCGTCCTTCATTGGTCTGATGGCCGTCATGTTACCGGGGGTCCTACCAAGCATCTGCTTAGCGGCCAAGCCAACTTCCTGAATTAACTTTTTTCCGTTCGGACCTCCCTCTTCCCGAATGGCAACAACAGACGGTTCATTAAGTACAATCCCGTTGCCCCGGACGTAGATTAGAGTGTTAGCAGTTCCCAAATCAATGGCAATGTCGTTTGAGAAATAACTATTTAAAATACCAAACATAAATCATTAATCTTTATTGTTAGTTAAAATGTTCAGAAAGGCTGGTCCCGTTATGATAACCTATGACGGAGATTTTTTCTGAAAAAATGAAAAACTTCCAAAAACATACGTTCAAATCCGAATTTTGTAATAATAAAGCGATCGAGTACACGAGCTAAATGGAGCGATAAATTATGACACTTTCGCAAAAAGAAATTCAAAAAATTGCGAACCTGGCACAAATTGAAATGAGTGACTCCGAACAACTAAAAATTCAACAAGAAATTAATCGCATTCTGGCAATGATAGCCGAGATGCAAAAAATCGATACTGCAAATGTTGAGGCTGTATCTCATCCTCTTGGAGGACAACAGAGACTCCGGGAGGATAAAATAACTTCTAACGATACCCGGAAATCGGTGCTATCAAACGCGCCCTCAGAGGAGGAAAATCTTTTCATGGTCCCAAAAGTTATCGAATAAAAAATGTTTGATAAATCAATATTAGAATTAAGCACTGCACTAAAAAAAAAGGAGATATCTGCCCTAGAATTAGCGAATTATTTCCTAGACCGTATTAATAAATTTTCGCACCTTAACGCTTTTCTAGATGTGAATCCCGAGATTACATTAGAACAAGCAAAGAACGCTGACAAAAAGATTTCCATGCGGGAATCAGGAGCTCTCACCGGAATACCAATTGCTCACAAAGACATTTTTGTCACCAGAAATTTTTTCTCGACGGCCGGATCGAAAATGCTAAAAAATTACATGAGTCCATTCGACGCGACGGTAGTAGAAAGGCTTAGGAATGAGGGTATGGTCACTCTGGGTAAGCTTAATTGTGATGAGTTTGCTATGGGCTCATCAAACGAGAATAGTTACTATGGCAAAGTTTATAATCCGTGGGACAAAAATGCCGTTCCAGGAGGCAGCTCTGGCGGCTCAGCCAGCGCCGTAGCTGCGAGAATCGTTCCAGCAGCCACAGCGACAGATACTGGCGGTTCGATTAGAGAACCGGC
>PAHB01000095.1 GCA_002704665.1 Pseudomonadota bacterium | reverse complement strand
TTTAAAAAATGGTGTGATTCATATTTTTATATACATCACCGCAATGAGCACCGAGGTGTGGGTGGTGTGTTTTTTGATGATCTATCGCTACCAGATTTTGAAACCTGTTTTGCTATTAGTCGAAATATTGGCAACTGTTTTATTCCAGCATACATCCCAATTATGGAAAATCGGAAAGACACTGAATTTGGAAAAAGAGAAAGAATGTTTCAGCTTTATCGCCGTGCAAGATATGTCGAATTTAACTTAGTGTACGACCGGGGTACGCTTTTTGGATTGCAATCCCAAGGGCGAATTGAATCAATTTTAATGTCAATGCCACCTTTAGCATCCTGGCAGTACGACTGGACTCCGGAGAGTGGCTCTGCCGAGGAAGAGTTGGTGACTAAATTTTTAATCGGACGTGATTGGATTAATTAAATTGTTTGTAACGCTATTCCCCCAAATAGGCTTTCCTCACCGAGCTGTCGTTTAACAAAATTCCTGAAGGCCCCTCCAAAGTAATTTCTCCATTATTCATCACATACCCCCTCGATGCATACTCAAGCGCGAGCTTTGCATTTTGTTCGACCAGCAAAATAGTAACCTTAGAACTAGATATCTGGTTAATTACTTCAAAAATTTTTTCAACCATCAAAGGAGCAAGACCCATTGAAGGTTCGTCTAAAAGTAGTAAATCTGGGCGCCCCATCAAAGACCTTCCTATCGCTAGCATTTGTTGCTCGCCTCCCGAAAGCGTCCCCGCAATCTGCGCTCTTCGCTCCTCTAATCTAGGAAACATTCGGAACATATTTTCTTTATTTTTTGCAATATCTTTTTTATCGTTTACTAAAAATGCCCCCATCAAAAGGTTTTCCTCTACCGTCAGTCTGGTGAAAACTCCCCTCCCCTCCGGGACCATGGAGAGCCCTAGTTTGGCCAGTTGGTCGCAACGCAGCTTATTAATGTTTTCGCCTTTAAATTCGATCTGTCCCTGATAGTCTACGAGTCCACATATCGCCTTCAGTAATGATGTTTTACCAGCTCCATTCGAACCAATTAAAGCTACTACTTCGCCAAAATCAACCGACAAACTAACACCTTTGACTGCCTTTATTCCGCCGTAGGCTACTTTAAAATTATTTAGCCTAAGCAAATTCATGGCACGTCTCCCCCCAGATACGCTCGAATAACCTCCGGATTCGACTTTATCTCTGACGGCGTCCCCTCAGCAATCTTTATGCCGTAGTCGAGAACTGCAACCGTGTCGCACAAGCCCATTACCAGCTTTACGTCATGTTCTATTAATAAAATCGTAATTCCATCTTCTCGGATTTTCACCAATAATTCTCTTAGCTGCGATGTCTCCGTCGGATTCATTCCTGCAGCCGGTTCATCAAGCGCTATAACTTTAGGAGAAGTTGCGAGGGCCCTCGCTATCTCAAGACGCCGCTGATCACCATACGAAAGCGTGCTTGCTGCTTGCGCAGAACTGGCGTTTAGTCCGACGTAATCAATCAAAGAGCGTGCACGATCTTTAATTCTTTCTTCCTCTTGCCTAGCACCCTTATGCCTTAAAATAGCCCCCACAACACCAATATTGGTACGGACGTGACATCCCACCATAACATTTTCCAAACCGGTCATGGTCCCAAATAAACGTATGTTTTGAAAAGTACGCGCTAAACCAGCTTTGACTATTAAATGCGGTGGCAACCTCGTCAACTCAACATCTTCGAGCTTGAAAAATCCCTTCGTTGGCCTATACATCCCCGTAAGAATATTGAACAGGGTAGTTTTACCCGCACCGTTTGGCCCTATCAACCCAAAAATTTCACCACCCTTGATGTTGAGGTCAATATTCGATAGAGCTACAAGTCCCCCAAAAGTCTTCGTGATATCACTGATTTCAGCGATTATTTTTTTCTTCATTCGGACAACCAATAAACTTTTTCATCTTTTTGGCCATAACCCAGATGGCCTTAAAAGCATAACTAGTATAAGGGCCAGACCAAATAAAACCATTCGCAAGCTCTCTGGATCTAACCAAACCCGCCCCAATACATTTTCTTGTATCGGGCCGCTAACGTCCCGAAGGACTTCCGGCAAAATTGCAAGTAAGAAAGTTCCTAGAATAACCCCCCAAATGTTACCCATCCCTCCCAAAACAACCATACAAAGGACCATTATAGATTCTAGTAAAATAAAACTTTCCGGACTTACAAATCCCTGAAAACTAGCGAACATGCCTCCGGCTATACCTCCAAAACTTGCTCCCATCGCAAATGCTAACAGCTTCACATTTCGAGTATTTATTCCCATTGCCTGTGCTGCCGTTTCATCCTCTCGAATGGCTACCCAAGCTCGTCCAAGACGAGAATTTTCTAGGCGAATACAAACAAAAACGGTAGCTAACAGTAGAAACAAAAGAACGTAGTAGTAGCTGTGTGCCCCCGAAAACTCTAAGCCCAAAATCTCGTGACTCTTTGTTAAAGAGACTCCTGCGATCTGTATCGGATCGATTAAATTTATACCTACCGGACCATTGGTAATATTTATGGGATGATCCAAATTATTAAGAAATATTCTAACGATTTCACCAAACCCCAACGTAACAATTGCAAGATAATCGCCACGGAGCCTCAAAGTCGGTGCGCCAAGCAAGACCCCGAAAATACCCGCTACTACAAAGCCAATAGGAATAATTGCCCAAAACGGAAGATGAAGCCCAAACTGGGGTGAAGCTAGGAGCGCCCAAGTGTAGGCGCCGACGGCATAGAAAGCTATATATCCAAGATCTAATAGTCCGGCAAAACCTACTACTATATTTAAACCGAGAGCCAGCATCGCGTATATCAGAGCAAAATCTAGTATTCTCACCCAGGTTCTACCCATCGATGCTTCAACAAGAAATGGCAAAATTATTAAGGCGACGGTTATGAAAACGTATCCAACCCAAACAGGGTTCTTTCTACCACCAAAAAACATTAAAAACAACTTGCTCATGACCGATCTGCCACTCGCTCCCCCATTATTCCGGTAGGGCGGAAAACCAGAACAATTATTAGCACAAGAAAAGCAAAAACATCTTGATAATGACTGCCCATAAATCCACCTGTGAGATCTCCTATATATCCCGCCCCAATACTCTCAATTAATCCCAGTAAAATCCCACCCACCATGGCTCCGGTTAAATTGCCGATACCACCGAGTACTGCAGCCGTAAAAGCCTTCAGCCCAAGAATAAAACCCATAGAATAGTGCGCTATACTGTAATTAGCAGAAACTAATACTCCCGCAATAGCCGCTAAACCGGCACCAATTATAAAAGTGAGAGAAATTACCGTATTAACATTCACGCCCATCAGGCTCGCAATTTGTGGGCTCTCAGCAGTCGCTCTCATGGCACGACCAACCTTGGTGAGATGAATAACAGCCAATAACGATGCCATGATCGCAATCGATATTCCCACAATAAATAATTGCACATTCGTCACGTTCGCGCCTGCGAAAGTATATGACTCTATTTGAAACAGCTCGGGGAAGGTCCGATATTGTCGCCCCCAAATCATCATTGCTATATTCTGAAGCAGAATTGACATCCCTATCGCTGTAATTAATGGTGCCAGTCTTGGCGCATTTCGAAGTGGTCTATACGCAATTCTCTCGATAAAAAAAGCCAGTATTGAGCAAACAAAAATAGCGGTTAAAACAGCAAAAACTATTATGGTGCTGTTTGATAGGACTAACGGCCCACCCCCTAAAACAGATACTGCGGTCAGAAAAACCATTGCCCCAACCATAACAACTTCGCCGTGTGCAAAATTTATCAGGCCTAATATTCCATAGACCATCGTATAGCCGAGTGCCACCAACGCGTAGACGCTTCCTAATACCAACCCATTTATCACTTGCTGTAAAAAAATGTCCAAACCTAAGTTCTCCAAAATGTTTTGGATATGAAGGCGACACCCTCCATACGGCGCCGCTTGTGAAATTTACAGATTATTTATTGACATTAATTACTCAAGGGTTTCTATGTATGCCCATCTTCCCTCGCTAACTCGATAAAGGCTAATAGTTCCTCTTTTTATGTCTCCTTTTTGGTCAAAGGAGACCGGTCCGGTAACTCCGGCGTGTTCAATAGCAGCCAACTTAGGCAAGTAATCCTTAGGATCCACAGAGTCCGCCGCTACAATAGCACTAATTAGTGCGTTCATGGCATCGTATGCGTAAGGAGCATATATCTGTATTGACTGATTAAATGTTTCTGTGTACTTTTTCGTAAAATCTTTCCCTCCAGACATTTTATCGAGTGGCTCCCCAGGGGAAGAAGCATAAGCTCCTTCAGCTTCAGCACCTCCGAGAGTCAAAAATTGCTGCGTCTGTCCTCCATCGCCCGTTAGAAACAATACGTTTAAACCAAGGTTTTTTATCTGCTTCATCATCGGGCCCGCCTGCGCATCCATACCACTGAAGAAAATCAAGTCAGCCTCCTTGCTTTTAATTCGAGTCAATATGGCCGTAAAATCAGTTTTTGTGTTGTCAGTAAATTCGTGGGCGACAATTTCCCCCCCCGAGGCAACGGCTGACTTCTCGAACTCTTCTGCCAATCCCTTTCCATAATCTGTTCTATCGTCTATGACACCTATCTTTTTTGCACCCAATTTAATGGCGAAGGCTCCTAGCACCCTTCCTTGCTGAGCATCATTAGCTATTACTCTAAACGCTGTATCAAACCCTTGATTGGTGTAATTAACGTTTGTGGCTGATGGGGATATTTGCGCAATACCGGCATCGTTGTAAATTTTTGACGCTGGAATCGTGGTACCAGAATTAAGATGTCCTATAACTCCAATTACCCCTGCGTCAACGAGTTTTTGGGCAACTATAGTACTTTTGAGTGGTTTGGCCTCATCATCTTCAGAGATCAATTCAAACCTAACTTTCTCGCCCCCGATCGACAAACTCCTAGCGTTTGCTTCTTCGATTGCTAGTCTAGCTCCATTTTCATTGTCTTTACCCAAGTGTGCAATATTTCCCGTAAGAGGACTAACTTGACCTATTTTTATAACTTTTTGTCCGGCATTTTGTTCATCAGAACCACACCCAGAAAGACCCAAAAAGCTTATTAAAAAAACTACTCCGCAAAACAAATTACGGAACCTCTCTAATTTTCCAGTGGCAGCCATTATGCCCTCCTTTATCTACCGGTTGATATTAATCCCAATTGATTATCAATCAAACATTTTAAAATTGTCAATCAACCACATCCATCTACAAAAAAAGAAAAGCCGGTTTTACACCGGCTCCACTCACTTACGGTCATCATTTTGACAAACTACATTGCAAGAATCCACTCGGCAAGTAATTTAGCATCTGCCTCTGGCATAGGATGTGGGGGCATCGGTATAGGTCCCCAACTACCACTTCCACCTTTGATAATTTTTGTGGTCAACATTCCGACTGCCTTACTATCTCCTTTGTACTTTGCAGCAACATCTTTATAAGCAGGACCAACCAACTTTTTGTCAACAGCATGACAAGCTAAACACATTTTTTTTGAAGCTAATTTTTTTGCCTTAGCCGCGTCAACTGCGAATACACCGTGGCTAAAAAAGAACCCCGAAAAAACCAAACACGCAACAAAACTTTTTTTCATAAAAACCCCATTCTGTTTTCGAAAAATTACTTGAGTATTTTAACCTAAAATTAAACTGATTTGCTATTCACCGGACAAATAAAATGACATCAGATAGCAAGCGAAAGCCCACCATCTATAGGTATATTGGAGCCGGTAATATAGGAAGACTTAGGGGATGCTAAAAAGGCGACCAAATTAGCAACGTCTTCGGCTTCACCCATCCGTCCTAAAGAGATATCTGAGGTTATTTTCTGCTCTAAATCATTGGCATTAATCCCAGTATCTCGGCTTTTTGCATCAAGTATATGTTTGAGCCTCTCAGTTTTAATATATCCGGGGTTAACACCATTAATTCTGATATTTAGGTCACCACTCACACCGGCCAACCCTGAAGTTGTCAGCATTAGTGCCGCGTTCGCGGCCCCCCCTGGAATATGGAAGGGGAATGGAAACTTTCCTCCCGTTCCAATGATATTAACAATATTTCCAGCTTTCTGCTCACGCATTAATGGTAAAACGGCCTGTATGGCAAACATATAAGTAAAGTACTTTGCATCCATCGCCTTTTGCCACGAATCCATTTTTAATTCTCCTACTGGAGCTTGCTTAGCAGCGCCCGCAGAATTTACTAAAATATCTATGCCTCCCATGTCATCTTTAATTGTAGTTACCATTTTTTTTGCATCTCCTGGTGAAATCAAGTCGAAGCAAAAAGAACGAACCTTTCCAAATTTGTCCAAAAAATCCTCCGCATTAGCAAGATTTTCATTACTCCGCGATACGATCGCAACACTTGCACCCTCCATCAAAAAAACCTTAGCACAAGCCAAGCCTATGCCCTTACTTCCTCCGGTTATCAATACCTTTTTACCACCTAGCTCTAAGTTCATTTCCGTCCCGATTCCTATATTTTTAAAAAAAATTCTCGAAAAAAATACCAAAAAAAATTGCTCCACCTACCCAAGTATTATGTTTAAAAGCCCTAAAACATTTTTGCCGATCTCTATCCCTTATCAGAAAATATTGATAACTAACTAAAAGTGAAGCGGCTATTAAAAAAGAGAAGAATACGAATCCAAATTGTTTTAATAACCCTACCCATATCATACAAAACAAAAAGAGGCAGTGAAATATGATAACCATTAATACATCTTTAGTTTGAAACAATAATGCTGATGTTTTTATGCCTATCAATTTGTCGTCTTCTCTATCAACCATGGCATATTCGGTGTCGTAGGCAATCACCCATAGAACATTCCCAATAAAAACTATCATTGCCTCAAAAGGAACGTAATTATTATTGGCCGCGTAAGCCATTGGAATACCAAACCCAAAAGCAACGCCTAAATATGCCTGGGGTAGCGCCAAAAACCTTTTTGTAAACGGATAAGTTGATGCAAGCAGAACTGCGAGAAGCGATAACTTTATTGTCAAGGTATTAAGATATAGTACTAAACACGCGGATAAAAAAATCAAAAAACCGAAAACCAAAAATGCCTCAAACCGAGACAATTCTCCAGTGACTAATGGTCGATTTTTTGTACGCTCAACTAAACCATCATATTTCATATCCACGATATCGTTAATAACACAGCCCGCTGACCTCATTAAAATTACACCTGTAATAAAAATAAAAAAAAGACCGTATGTTGGCCCTGAATTACTCGACAGCCAAAGCGCCCATAAGGTAGGCCAGAGTAACAACCATATTCCGATAGGTTGGTTTAATCTAGTTAAGCGCCAATACGCAATAATTCTTTGCTTTATTGAATACACCTAAACCTCCAAGTAAGGCAACTTAGATTCTAACCACCGCTTAATATGTCTGGGTATTACTTCAGATTCCAAATAAATTAACTCATTAGCCAATTTTGCTACTTCGGTTAACAAAAATCGATCCTCATCCAACGTGGCAAACTTAAGCATAGGCAAACCAGATTGCCTTACTCCAACAAATTCTCCAGGCCCCCGAATGCGTAAATCATGATCTGCAACTATAAATCCGTCACCGTTCTCGTAGATTATCTTCAACCGTTTTTTCGCAATTTCTGAAAGTGGCTCTTGAAAAAGAAGAACACATGTGCTCTCCGATGCGCCTCGCCCTATCCTTCCCCTCAATTGATGTAGCTGCGACAAGCCCATACGCTCTGAATTTTCTATAACCATCAAGGTAGCACTTGGAACATCGACCCCGACTTCAATTACTGTTGTGGCCACAAGCAGGCTTATTTTTTTTTTATAAAAGCTTTGCATTACCTCTGTTTTATTGTCGCTTGATAAACGTCCATGGACTAAACCGATGGTAATATCAGGTAACAAATCTGACAGCTCTTCAAAAGTTTTTTCTGCGCTTTGAGGAGTCACTTTATTGGAAGTGCTCTCTGAATCCTCAATGAGAGGACAAACCCAATAAACCTGATTACCAGAGGCGCAAACATTCCGTATGTAATCAACCAATTTTTGTTTACGGTCCCTCGAAACCAATTTCATCAGCACCGGTTTTCGGCCCGGCGGGAGTCCATGTATTGTCGAAACGTCCAAGTCAGCATAATAGCTCATCGCAAGTGTCCTAGGAATGGGAGTTGCTGTCATCATTAATTGGTGAGGAAAAAAATTTTTTGCTTTCGCAAGGCCCTTATTTCTTAATGCCAACCTTTGGCCAACACCGAATCGATGCTGCTCATCCACAATTATCAATCCAAGGTTTTTAAATTTTACTTTCTCCTGAAATAATGCATGAGTCCCTATTACAATATCAGCTTCGCCCAAAACTATCTGATTATATCTGTCTTCCCTATCTTTACGTTTGTAAGATCCCGACAAGCGAGTTACAGTTAAATCAAGTGGACCAAACCAATTAATAAACTTGTTAAAATGCTGCTCTGAAAGAATTTCTGTAGGAGCCATTACTGCAACCTGAGAGCCTGCCCCGAGAGCTTGCAAGGCTGCAAAAGCTGCAATTATAGTTTTTCCGCTCCCAACATCGCCCTGAAGTAGCCTTTGCATAGGGGATGCACAGGCAAGATCGATTTGTATCTCTTTAAGAGCTACTCGCTGGCTTTCTGTAAGACTGAAGGATAAATTTTTTTTTAATCTTTCTGAGAACTTTTTTTCTTTTGGAAACGCTAGCGACCGAAGCTTATTTTTTTCTTTTCTCTGCATTTTCAAAATAAGTTGCTGTGCTAATAATTCGTCAAATTTTAACCTGTACCAAGCCGGATGTTTCCTTGTCGAAAGTGCATTTTTATCAATAATCTTAGGAGGGGAGTGTAAAACACTCAATGCCTCTGAATACTTCATCAAGTTATATTTTTGTCTGATTTCTAACGATAACGTGTCTTGGGTTGAAATCTTTTCGAGGGCAATTTTTACCAAGCGCCTCAATGTCGGCTGCCTTACTCCTGCACCTGTTGGATAAATTGGAGTAAGGTATTTCGGCAACGGGGTGCCCTCTTCGACTATTTTATAACGCGGGTGTATCAGCTCAAACCCTGTATTAAAGACACGCACCTCCCCAATAGCTCTTATTCTAGCACCGGAAACTAGTGTTTTAACTTGACTACCATAAAAGTTAAAAAATTTGATATTTACCGCAGCACTATGATCCTCGATAACGACGTTCAAAATTCTTCGGGGACGATATATTACTTTTGATGCTACGACAGTCCCTTCGATTTGCACTACCTCTCCCACTTGCGCATCTCGTATATTGACTACGCTAGTTTCATCATCATATCGATGAGGCAAGTGTAATGCCACATCCTGTAGATTCCTTAGCCCGAGTTTCTCCAACTTATTTTTTATAGCTGGAGAGGATGGTATCTCTAACTTTTTGTCTGTCATATTAGGAAACAAATTTTCTATAATTTTATTATAGCCTCGACCTCTACAAGCGCGTTTTTAGGTAATTGAGAAATACCAACAACAGACCGCGCAGGATAGGGTTTCACGAAATAACGCGCCATGATTTGATTAAATTCACTAAAATCATCTAGGTTCTTTAAGAACACAGTCAATTTCACAATATTATTTAAAGAAACATTAACCTCCCTGGCGATAGCGTCAAGATTATTAAACACCTGTTTTGCTTGTTCACTGAAGGTTTGTTTGAGCTCCATTGAATGGGGATCCAATCCAATTTGTCCCGAAACAAATACCAAACCATCTGTACATATCGCTTGGGAATAAGTTCCTATTGGAGGCGGTGCCTCATCCGTTTTGATTGATTGTTTTATCATGCTGGGCTCCCAGTTAAAATAATATTAAAATTAGGT
>PAHB01000094.1 GCA_002704665.1 Pseudomonadota bacterium | reverse complement strand
TTGCTGCACGTTCAGCCTTTGACTCTTTCTCCCAGAGCTCTAAGGAGGAAAGACTTAACTTGTTGGATCGTGTAATCGCGGCATACACGGAACGTTTAGATGAAATTGCAGAGACAATTAGCAAAGAAATGGGCGCACCAATGTGGTTAGCCAAAGCCGCGCAAGCACCTGCTGGGATGCGCCATTTCTCTGTTACTCGCAAGGCCCTAGAAGCGTTTCAATTTGAGCAAGATATCGGAAAATCTCACATCCTGCGTGAGCCAGTGGGTGTGTGCGCACTTATAACTCCATGGAATTGGCCAATTAATCAGATTGCCTGCAAGGTTGCACCGGCACTTGCCGCCGGGTGCACGATGGTCCTAAAGCCCAGTGAAGTATCGCCTTACAGTGCGTTGTTATTCGCTGAAGTAATGGATGAAGCTGGTGTGCCACCCGGCGTTTTCAATTTGGTGAACGGCAATGGTCCAGAAGTAGGTTCTGCGCTGTCTACTCACTTGGGGGTGGATATGGTGTCTTTTACTGGTTCAACGCGCGCAGGAATAGAAGTAGCATTGGCTGCAGCACCCACAGTGAAAAGAGTCGCTCAAGAACTTGGGGGGAAGTCCGCAAATGTCATGCTGGATGATGCTGATCTAGACACTGCTGTTGCACGAGATGTCTTTGGTCTATTCGTAAACTCTGGCCAGTCCTGCAATGCACCGAGTCGGATGTTAGTGCCCGCGTCTCGGATGGACGAGGCAGCAAAAATCGCGCGAGAAGTAGCAGAAGGAACACGATCTGTGGAGGTCGGTCCCGGAACTAGCCGAATTGTTAAAGTTGGGGATCCTAGAGATTCAGGGACTTTATTGGGCCCAGTAGTCTCTGAGACACAATACAAAAAGATTCAAAGCTTATTGGAGACTGGTATTTCCGAGGGAGCCAAATTAGAGTGTGGAGGACCCGGTCGGCCTGAACATTTGCAACAGGGTTACTACGTAAAACCAACAATTTTTTCAAACGTAAAAAATGATATGACAATCGCTCGAGAAGAAATATTTGGGCCAGTTCTATCAATCATCGGTTATGAGGATGAAGCTCATGCGGTGCAAATCGCTAATGACACCAACTACGGTCTCTCTGGTTACGTGACCTCAGGAAATCCAGCTCGTGCGAAGGAATTTGCAAGGAAAATGCGCACAGGCACAGTGCACCTTAATGGCTCGCCAGTTGACCAAAATGCGCCGTTTGGTGGATATAAACAATCCGGAAATGGCCGAGAATGGGGACTCTTCGGAATCGAAGAGTTTCTCGAGGTGAAATCCCTCCTCGGATATAACGACTAGAATAATTGGATAAGATGGCAGGCCCTCTTGATGGTGTGCGCGTAATCGACTGTACTTCCGTCGCGCTTGGCCCTTGGGCAGCAATGCAGTTAGGAGATTTCGGAGCGGAAGTAATTAAAGTTGAGCCGCCAGGAGGGGATACCACGCGCTACTTAGGCCCGTCTCGTAATCCGAAAATGGGATCATTTTTCATGGGCTGCAATCGTAACAAGCGGTCCATTGTCCTCGATCTAAAACAATCGGCTGCTCGCGATGCGCTGTACGCTCTTCTTAAAAATGCAGACGTATTAATGCATAATTTGCGGCCCGAACCAGCCAAGCGCCTAGGTCTAGCATACTCGAAAGTCGCACTGCATAACCCCGAAATTATTTGTGCTGCGGCCTATGGGTATCGTGCTGATGGGCCTATGGGCTCCAATCCAGCATATGATGATATAATTCAAGCCGCTTGCGGCCTTGCCGACTTGCAAACTATTGTAGCCGGTGAGCCAAGATACCTTCCGACAATGGTCGCTGATAAAACAACCTCCATGGCCCTTTTGTCAGCAATCCTGGCGGCCCTGTTCGAGAAAGAACGATCTGGGATGGGTCAGGAGATCGAAATACCAATGTATGAGTCAATGGTAGCTAACATCATGGTCGAACACCTATATGGAGAGACTTTGAGGCCACCGTCTGGCGAACTTGGTTATACCCGTTTGATAAATTCCCAACGCCGCCCCTACAAAACTAAAGATGGATACATCGCATTACTGCCCTACACCGACCGAAATTGGCGTGACTTTTTCACAGCCATAGGGCGCGAAGAACTTGGCCATGATGAGCGTTTCACAAACATCGCCAACAGGCTTTCAAACATTGAAGATTATTATGCTTTGATCGCCGAAATTGCTGCAGAGAGAACTAATCAAGAATGGCTAGATCTGCTCGCCGGTACCACTGTGCCGCACGGTCGCGTCAATAATCTGGAAGATCTATTGAGCGACGACCAGCTTCTCTCGACTGGCTTTTGGAGGGAATTAGAGCACCCCTCGGAAGGGGCAATCCGCTCTCCAGATATCCCCCAACGCTTCAGCCGAACACCAGGCTCGATCCGCCATTTACAACCTCGCCTTGGGGAGCACAGTTTTGAGATATTAAAAGAGGCTGGTTTTTCTGATAACGATATCAAACAATTAGAAAGCAGTGGGGCCACAAGCTGCGGTGATGTCTGATTCCTGCCTGGTGATTTCGAAATGACGGAAATAATAGATTCTCATCAGCATTTTTGGGTTCTAGGTATGGAAGGTTACGACCAGTCTTTTTTATCGGACAAGAAACGAGCCAAAATTCGACAGAGCTACCTCCCACAAGACCTTGAGGCGGCAACCAGCACCACACCCGTTAACCGCTCTATATTTGTGCAGACTCAACATCATGTCGCAGAAAATGACTGGGCATTGGCACTTGCTGACCGCCATGATTTTATAGCTGGCGTGGTTGGTTGGGTTGATCTAGCAAGTACTTCTTGCGAAGACCAGATTTTAACCTACAAAGATTACCCAAAATTCGTCGGGGTGCGTCACGTCACACATGATGAACCAGACAAAGATTTCATTTTGCGTGATGATGTTTTGAAGGGCCTGGCCCTTCTAGAAAAACATCAGCTACCTTTTGACCTCCTGTTTTTCCAACACCATTTACATCACGCCGTGACCCTTGCAAAAGCTTTTCCTAAATTACGCTTAGTAATTGATCACCTTTCAAACCCCAGCATAGCGGAGGGACTATTTGGTCTATGGGAAAAAAATTTTCGAGCTGCAGCGGAATTTCCCAACATTTTTTGTAAGCTATCGGGAATGATTACTCAGGCCTCCTGGAAGACTTGGACAGCTTCGGATTTGCAACCTTATGTCGATATCGCGATAGAAGCCTTTGGTCCAAATAGACTGATGTTTGGCTCAGATTGGCCGGTTTGCTTGCTTGCTGGAACATACCCCGAGGTTTACAATTCTCTTAATCAAATCCTAACTAGACTCGATGAGTCGGAGCGTATGCAAATACTAGGTATCACTGCTCAGCGCTTTTACCAACTCCCTAAACCCTAGTACTTAGCCCCATTATAAATTTAATCTTGATTAAAGATCGGTCTCCTTTTCTCTAAAAACGCCCGTCTCCCCTCCTTCGCATCGGCTGACTCACGATTTTTCTGCACCGCATTTTTCTCATTTTCTAAAAGCTCATCCAGTGTCTTGTTTTGACCGCCGACTATCACGTCCAACATACTTTGGACAGCCATAGCGGGTTGCGAAGCCAACTTTTGAGCAATTTTCATTCCCTCAGTCTTCAGGCTTGAGATTGGCCACACCTCATGCACCAGCCCCAAACGATAGGCCTCGGGGCCTGAAATTTTTTTTGAACGTAAAATCATATCTAGGGCATGTTGCTCTCCGATCAGTTTTGTAAGCCTTGCACTACCTCCCCAAGCTGGAACAACACCCAGATCCATTTCAGGTAACCCAATCTTTGCGCCCTCTGTAGCCCCCAAGCGGAAATGACAACCGAGAGGCAACTCCAAACCACCCCCCAAGCAGTAACCAAATAAGGTTACTACCCACGGTTTACCCATAGTTTCAATGGATTTAATCACCTTCAATCTCTGGTCAAACACGGCTCGAGCACTTCCCTTATTTTTTATTCCATTGGGTAACTGTTTTAAATCCATCCCCGCGGAAAAATTGTCATCGCCCTCAGCAGTCAAAAGTACAGCACGAATATTTCGATCTCTGGCAATAACCTCAATCTCATTCTCAAGCTCATCTATGAATTCCATCGACATGAGATTCCAAGGTGGGGAATTTATAGAGATTGTCCTCACTGCACCATCAGTACTCACTAAAAAGGGCCTAGACATTTTCTGTTCTCCTTTTATTGAACACGCGGCGATTTAGAGCTTCCAATTAAACAATCAAATCCATAGAAAAATGCTCTGGGGGTTTATCGACAACTTCATGTAGTGAATCCACGCTTTTTTTAAAAGCATCGGATTTACCGTGTGCATCACCAGCTTCCTCATCCGCATACTGTTCTACAATATAGTAGGCGACTGGATCTTTCCTGCACTTGTGAATTAGAAAAAAAATGGTTCCTGGCTCATTTTCTTGAACAGCTGTCCTCATCGCTTTCAGTGCTAAAACCATCTCGGCTTGTTTCCCATCTTTGCAAGTAAGCTTCGATACGATTGATATTGGCATTTGGCATCCTCTCCTATCTGGATTTTATACGGTATTTGTCTGCTGTCGATAAAAGGCCATCGAGCAAATTGAGGCTGTAGGGTATTTCGAGCATGTACAATTGATAGATCTTCACTTTTATTTCAGGCAACACTAATTCTTTTGAAAATCTAATGATTTGTAAAAACCCCGATGAAGGGACTCACCTCTTGGTCCACCCACGATGTCATAGTTCATTTGATTCATTACAAAAGAGAGACCGACACGGTTAGACAGGTCCGCAAAATTGGTAGAGCCACCATGACCACCCCACCAAGATACTTTCGCACCCTTTGGCCCCCCCCATCTTTCTGAATTCAAACCAGGCCCCATCCCCAGTTCAACATCGCCCATCATTATTTGAGGTTCCAGCATATGTTTAATACCGTCCTCAGAGAGCAAAGTGATGCCGTCCACTTTGCCAGCATTTGCAATTAGACTAGCCACACGAGCAATAGATCTAGCATTACCGTGGCCATTTCCACCTGGCACCTCAGCCAACCGCCAAAGGTCCGAATTGGTCTCTGCTGGCATACATGTTGGATGACCCTCAACTCGGCCTTCAAAAGGATTTGACCTTTTCGATATAGATTTCTTATTTTCCGAATTATTTGGGTGAGGCGGTGGCAGTAATGTAGTCGCAACGCGCGGAAAAACATCACGACTGAGGCCGATGTGAAAATCGGTTTTCAGAGGTTCCGTGATGGCTTTTTGCACAAAGGTCCCTAAAGACTGATCTGTCACTCTTTTGATAATTTCACCGACTAAAAACCCTTGTGTCAAAGCATGATAGTGAGCCATCGCCCCTGGTTCCCACCAGGGCTCTTGTTCCTCCAGAATACTAATTACTAAATCCCAATCACAAATGTCTTCCAAACTGAGCTGCTTACCAAACCCGGGCAGACCCGCAGAGTGAGAGAGGAAATGCCGGATTTCTGTATCTTGTTTTCCTTTTTGTCCGTATTCAGGCCAGTATTTTATAACTTTATCGTGATAATTTAATCGCCCCTGATCTGCCAGTATGGCGATCGCTAAAAAATAAAAAGGCTTCGTGGAGGAAAAGACATTTACTATTGTGTCCTGTTCCCAGGGTTTACTTCTGGCTTTGTCTCGATAGCCACCCCAAAGATCAATCACAACCTCACCCTCGATGGTTGCGCAAAAACTTGCTCCCACATCCTCGCGCTCTGTAAAGTTTCGTTCGAACTCTTCGAAGACCAAGCCAAATTTTTCATCACAAAATCCGTTTATGATCATTTTTTCCATCTGTTGTCTTATTAAAGCAACTGCATTAAGCTCCGCAACTCAAAAAAAATCAAACTGAATCGGCGTGTCTGGTTCCCAAGCATCCTGTCTAGATCTTTTCTCAATCTCCATTACAAAAGGAACGAAATTTGCCACTCGCGGAACCTCTTGAATCCCCAAGAAAACTGCATCTGAATACTATGGCATCTTTTGGTGTCGGAGAGATCGCTTTTCAACTCCACAATATGGGTATGAGCCTTCTCCTGCTCTTTTATTATCAACAGGTCATCGGTCTGTCTGGTACCCTCACTGGTGCCGCATTAATGATGTCGATGGTAGTGGACGCAATTACTGACCCTCTAATCGGGGGATGGTCAGATAGATTCAAGAGTCGATTTGGTCGGCGACACCCATTTATTTTAGCCTCTTCGGTACCACTAGCCATTTCATTTGTTTTACTTTTCAGTCCTCCCGAGAGTTTCGGTGATACCGGGAATTTTATCTGGTTGGCGGTATTTTCAGTTCTTGTCAAGTTATCAGTGACCTTTTACTACGTCCCACATATGGCACTCGGAGCTGAAATGGCACAGGATTACAACCAGCGCTCTACGTTATTTGCCTTTAATGGATTGATCGGTGCCACAACCGCAGCAACAACACATTTTTTAATTTACATGTTCGTTTTCCCGACTACGGAGACCTTCGATCCTGGCATGTTGGATCCAGATGGATATCCAAGGTTTGCATGGGGAAGCGCCATAATAATTACCGCTGCATTAGCATTCACTGTATGGGGAACACGACGCGAAATTCCCTATCTTCGAAATACAGAGGCCGACTCCCGATTATCGTTCGGTGAAATTTTTTCTGACATGGTTGCGATGTTTAAAAACAGGAATTTCTTTATTTTATTCATCGCAACTTTTCTAATTGGCATACACGGAGGAGTTCAAGAGGTATTTCAAATTTATTTGGTACTTCACTTTTGGGAGTTCAAAACAGAGGAGTATGGTTGGCTGGGGCCTCTTATGCTCACCGCTTTCCTTCTCGCTTTTTTGATAACACCTTCGCTCACAAAGCGGTTCGACAAAAAACGTACTTTGGTTTTCGCAACATCAATTCAAGTCTTTATCCCGAGTGTAATGGTCGGTCTGCGTTTGCTTGAAGTGCCGTGGTTTCCAGCTAATGATTCGGATTGGATTCTAATTCTATTTTTTGCCACCACTTACGTGCAGATGATGTGCAATCCTGTAGCTGGCGCCACTATTTTTTCTATGTTCGCGGATATTGCGGATGAACACGAATTACATTCTGGTAAAAGGCGAGAAGGGGCCGTTTACGCCGCGCGCGCCTTTTCGTCAAAAGCTCTCGCCGGGGTAGGTACGATGATCGGAGGTGTATTACTCGATGTTATTCAGTTTCCCTCCAATGCTGATGCAGGGTCAGTTTCTGCAGAAATTGTATGGCGACTTGGTTTTATTGCGGGCCCAGCTATTTCAATGATTGCTCTTCTGGGGATTGGTTTGTTTTTCTATCATAATTTAAATCGTTCTCGACATGCTGAGATTTCGCGGCAATTAGCGGAACGGAAATCCCGCCATCATATGGCCTAACCACCCTCAAATTGGCAAGAGAGATGCTAGTAATGGCAATTTTTCCACCACCGCATCAAAGCGTTCGATTTAATTTAAAGCGCTTGGTTTACTTTTGGCTTTTTTCAAGCTAACTTAGGCTCAGAGTAATTTAAAAGCGTCGACTCTTTATAAATATAAATTTCCGCGGAGTGGTCTATGTCCTATATTATCAAAAATAATTTTGTACAGTATTTGGGTAGCAAATTACTAATGGCTGGTACCTTTGCTTCCTTACCGCTGATTGCCATTCAGACCTCAGCGCAAGTGACATCTGATGAATCTGCTAGAAACGAGATTGAGGTGATCGTCGTTACTGCAGAAAGACGAGAACAATCCATACTAGAGGCGCCGTTATCGATAACAGCCTTTGACTCTAAAATGATGGAAGAATTGCAGATTACCAGTAATAAGGACCTTGAGGTTCGTACACCAGGGCTTCAGTTCGGTCTGGACAGTCCAGCAACTATAAGAGGCATAGGTGGGCTTTTGAATCGTAACGGAGGCGACCTCAGTGTCGCTACATATTCGAATGACCTCTATTTCGATGAGGCCTATGGGGTCGTCGGCTCGTTATATGATATCGACCGAGTGGAAATACTTCGAGGTCCGCAGGGGACTTTATATGGGCGTAACTCCGTAGCGGGCGCCATCAACTACATCAATAAACGTCCTCAAAAAGAGTTTGATATGGGCGTGCTTGCAGAAGTTGGTAATGAGAATGCGATGCGCTTCGCGGGATACGTAACTGGGCCGTTATCTGAGGGACTTTCATATCGCTTGACAGCTGAATGGCGTGATAGCGACGGATTCCAGGAAAATATATCAGGACCAGATGCTAGCACTCGAGAAGATTGGAGTGTTTCCCCGCAACTACGTTTTCAGAATGAGAACTGGGATATCAACCTTCGGTACTCTCACTTTGAGGAAGACGCGCGGGGTGACTTGGTGGTTCCAATAGGAATTCCCGACCCTTCAAACGAATTTCATATTAACCCTGTGGATGGTAGCCCCACAGAAAATGCAAATCAGTACTACTTGTTCCCCTTCACTCGGCCAATTGCGACTCGCGGCAATGATTTAGAAAATAAGCTGGATCTAAACGATGTGGGGAGAGATATCGTCGAGCGTGACGCAATAAATTTTCATATCAATTATTCAATCAATGAAAACGTGGGACTAACTTACATATTAGGGGACTCCAAACTGGACTTTTGCATGTGCGGGAGTGATGCCGATGAGAGCGGTATCAAACCAAGTTCTGATAACCCCTACGTTTCCGAATACGGTTCGACGAACTATATTAATGGATATATCAACCCCTATTTCACCAGAGACATTACATCTCATGAACTCAGATTATCGATCGACACGGATCGTTTCAATGGAATAATCGGGTATTATGAGTTTAGCGAAGATCTCGTTAATGACTTTAATCTTTTTGATCGAGCTGATGAGGGGGCCAATACCGCACTTGGTAGCATAGAGGTCATGGGCATGCCGGGCGAGGAATTTTTGCCGATGATGTTTGGGGCTAGTTGGCCCCTGGAGCTCATGCCAGGCATTTCTCTCAATCCGAACACTGGAGATGGAAAATTCTATCGCGAGTACACCGCTCGAAAGTACGCCTCAAATGCCGTGTTTGCTCAGGGTCGTTTTCAGGTTACTGAGCAGCTAGGTCTAGTCGCCGGTATACGATATACCGATGATGAAAAATCAACTACGGAAACTTTCCAAAGAATTAGTGGCAACGATATTTTTGGTTTTTTTGAGGGTGGGTTATTTTATCCCTACACAGTCTCCATAGATGGAGAACCCAGATCCTATGAATCAGACAAAGTTACTTGGACTCTGACAGCCGAATACACTACTCCCTCACAAAATTTAA
>PAHB01000093.1 GCA_002704665.1 Pseudomonadota bacterium | reverse complement strand
CAAAAGGGTTCGATGTATCAACTGTCGGTACTCTTTGAAAGTTGATGTGGGTTCGGGAAAACTGAGGAACGATATAATAAACATAATCATCCATCCTTCGAATTATAGTATCAGTAATCGATTCAATAGAGTGTCCTCTGAAATTAATATCTCTATTGATTTTTTGAATCCATTCTAAGTTGATGGTAGGAGTGACTCCAATGAGCAGGTCCACGTGTTTTGCAATATTAATTTCGTTATACTTTACTCCCCCGTGTAACCCCTCATAGAAAAGTAGGTCTGTGTTAGAAGATATTTCTTTCCAAGAGGTGAATGTTCCCGGTTTTTTACCATATAATGAAGCTCTCTCCTCGTTGTGAAGGTATAGACGAGAAACTCCCGAACCACTATTACCGTAGCTTCGAAATAGAGCATCCATTTCGTAAAATAAATTAGCTTCTGGGCCGAAGTGGCTAATTCCTCTTCCTGCTGTTCTTTCCCACTCGCCTACTAATTTGCCCATTTCCTCTCGATCATATTTGTGAAAACTGTCTCCCTCGATTATAGCGGCAGTAATGCCTCTCGCAGAAAAAATTTCCTCAAAAGTTCGTCTTACTACAGTTGTTCCTGCTCCAGATGAACCCGTAACAGCAACTATCGGATATGTTTGAGACATTTGGGGATCTCGCAAGGATAAAGTATATACTTGAAGGATACCACTGACTTGACCGTTTATGAAAAAGTAGTGGATAAGATAAAAAAAAGTCTCTTAGGATATAATTAGGGAATACGTAATACACACACAGCGAAATGAACACTTTATACAACCCCCGAGAAATTGAAAAAACCGTGCAAGAGAAATGGTTGTCAGACAATAAATACAAAGTATTGGAGGAGGCTGGTAAACCAAAGTTTTATTGTTTGTCAATGTTCCCATATCCATCGGGGAAATTACATATGGGACACGTCAGAAACTATACCATTGGCGATGTTCTCAGTAGGTACTATCGCATGAGGGGATATAATGTTTTACAACCCATGGGTTGGGACGCCTTTGGATTGCCGGCAGAAAATGCCGCGATGGCTAATAAAGTGCCACCAGCACAATGGACATATCAAAATATTGATTATATGAAACAGCAATTAAAGTCTCTGGGCTTTGCCTTGGATTGGACTAGGGAAATAGCAACTTGTAAGCCGGAATATTATAAGTGGAATCAGTGGTTATTTTTAAGAATGCTAGAAAAGGGTCTCGTCTACAAAAAAACTGGGACAGTAAATTGGGATCCGGTGGATCAAACAGTGTTGGCTAACGAGCAGGTTATCGACGGCCGAGGTTGGCGCACTGGTGCTTTGGTTGAAAGACGTGAAGTCCCAATGTATTACATGAAAATTTCTAATTACGCCCAAGAACTGTTGACAGATCTCGAACAGCTAGATGGTTGGCCGCTCAGAGTCAAAACTATGCAGAGCAACTGGATAGGAAAAAGTGAGGGTGTAAATGTCTCTTTTGAATATAAAATAGATGATGAATTTAAAGTGCTCCGAGTCTTCACGACGAGGGTTGACACCGTAATGGGTGTAACTTTTTGCGCTGTAGCTCCCGAGCACCCTTTAGCAATAAAAGCGGCTAATACCTCTCAGATAGTTGCGGCTTTCATCAAAGAGTGCGGGCACGGAACTGTTACTGAGGCTGAGTTGGCAGTGTTAGAAAAGAAAGGGGTTTTCACAGGCTTTTACGTCGAGCACCCGTTGTCTAAAAAGAAAATACCTGTTTGGGTAGGAAACTACGTTCTAATGAATTATGGTGAGGGTGCAGTTATGGGTGTTCCCGCTCACGATGAGAGAGATTTTAATTTTGCAAAAAAATATAATTTGGAGATCATCCCGGTAGTAAAGGTGAAGGACAAAACCTTTTCGTTCGAGGAATGGCACGATTTTTACACTAATAGGGGAATTTGTATAAATTCGGGCAAATATGATGGCCTTTCATCTGAAAAGGCTATCGATTCTATAACCGAGGACCTAGTATTACGAGATCTTGGAGAAACACAATCGCAATGGCGTTTGAGGGATTGGGGAATTTCAAGGCAAAGATATTGGGGTACGCCTATACCAATCATTCATTGTGCAAAATGTGGAGATGTTCCAGTGCCCGACAATCAATTGCCTGTAGTTTTGCCGGAAGACTGCGTTCCGGATGGTTCGGGAAATCCCTTGGACAAAAGAGAAGATTTTGTCTTGACCAAGTGTCCTTCTTGTGGGGAGCCAGCTAAACGCGAAACCGATACTATGGACACCTTCGTAGACTCATCTTGGTATCCTATCCGGTATGCCTGTCCAGATAACGGTGAAAAAATGGTGGATGAACGTGTAGATTATTGGTTGCCGGTGGATCAGTACATCGGTGGAATCGAGCATGCAATACTGCACCTCCTCTATAGCCGTTTTTGGATCAAGGTGATGAGGGATCTAGATCTGATTTCCATAGGAGAACCATTCGAAAACCTATTAACGCAAGGGATGGTGCTTAACGAAGTTTTTTCTAGAAAAGCTAAAGACGGAAGGATTAATTATTTTAATCCGCTAGATGTTGAGTTTTCTCCGGCGACTAAAGATCGAAAAGCCGGGGCAATATTACGGTCGGATCGACAACCAGTAGTTGCTGAGGGTATCCGTACGATGTCTAAGTCAAAAAATAATGGGGTAGATCCGCAGAGCTTGATCGATGAATACGGGGCTGATACTGCCAGACTGTTTATAATTTTCAGTAGCCCGCCGGAGGAAAGCTTAACATGGAATTCGGACGGGGTTGAGGGATCTCATCGGTTTTTAAGAAAGCTATGGAGGTATGCAACTGATAATAAAAACGCCATACTTTCAAATTTGGAATCAGTAAATTCAAACGATTTATATCCTAAATTATTAGAGGCAAGAAGACTTATTCATCAAATCTTGCAGCAAGCAACGAACGACTACCAGAGAAAGCATTTTAATACGGTGGTCTCAGCTTGTATGAAACTTCTTAATGTCCTTGATAGTAGTTTGTTTACTGGCGATAGAAACAAAAATGTATCGATGGTTATGAGAGAAGGGTTGGGAATATTAATTAGGATTCTCTATCCAATTACGCCTCATATTACTACTATTCTTTGGGAAGAGCTGAAATACGGAGAGGATTTGACTCTTGCAGAATGGCCGGAGGTAGACAAATCTGCGCTGGCGCAAAGCACTCAAAAACTCATTATTCAAATCAACGGGAAAAAAAGAGGAGAAATAGAAGTTCTTGCAAATGCTGAGAGACCAGATATCGAGGGCGCTGTGCTGGCGAGTGATGAGGCACAAAAATACACAATAGGAAAAACAATAAAAAAAATTATAATTGTCCCTGGGCGACTCGTAAATGTTGTTATTGAGTCTTGAATAACCCTAGAATTCGAAGTTGCTTCATGTTTTTTATTTCAGCCAAGTCGAATCAGATATAAGGTTTTTGTTATGAGAAGATTGACATTTTTGTTACTAATCTTAGTCATGATGGTTTTTGCAGGATGTGGGTTCAAACTGCGGGGCTCGATGCAAATGCCATTTGAGAGTATTTACGTCGATTCGCAGGGGTTTTCTATGTTTGACTCAGAGTTAAGAAGAGCGTTAGCTTGGAACGAAAATGTAAGGTTGGTGAACGACGAAGCTAAAGCTGATATAAAATTGTCAATTGAAAGAGAAATAAAAGATAAAAAAATATTATCATTGTCAAAAGCCGGTAATGTGACAGAGTTTGAACTTGGTTATCAAGTAATTTATCAAGTTACTGGTAGTCGCTTACTGCCGCGATCAAAAAGTCAGGAAATTAATGTAATACGAGGTTTGACCTATAGCGATGACAAAATATTGGCGAAAGAAGAGGAGGAGTTGCTTTTGTACGAAGAAATGCAGATGGACGCGGTGGCTCAACTGTTACGGCGATTAGTTACTTTGGCTCTAACTCCCAAATAAAAAACGGGAAAATTTAGATGCCGACAGACTCAGTAGGAATTGTCCACCCCGAGATAATGGTTTTTGACGATACCATTAGCTTGGAAAGTGGATCCGAGCTTGAGGGTTTTCAGGTTGCCTATGAGACCTACGGCACATTAAATGCAGAAAAAAATAATGCAATTCTTGTTTGTCACGCTTTGAATGCGTCCCATCATGTGGCTGGAGTTTATGCTGATGATAAAAAAAACATAGGGTGGTGGGATAACCTTATTGGTCCAGGGAAACCGTTGGACACTAAGAAATTTTTTGTTATTGGTGTAAATAACCTTGGAGGTTGTCATGGCTCTACGGGGCCAAGTAGTATTAACCCAAGGACGGGTAGGCGTTTTGGGGGTGATTTTCCGATTGTATTAGTTGAAGACTGGGTTAGAGTTCAAGCTCTTGTTGCCGATCGTTTGGGCATAAAAAGGTTTTTTGCGGTCATAGGAGGTAGTTTAGGGGCTATGCAAGCGCTGCAATGGTCAATCACTTATCCAAATCGAATTTTAAATTCAATTGTAATAGCTGCCGCACCAAAACTATCAGCGCAAAATATTGCCTTCAACGAAGTTGCCAGACAAGCTATTACAACAGATCCTAATTATAATCGCGGGCATTATTATGATAAGAACGTAATTCCAAAACAAGGTCTGAGAATTGCGAGGATGATTGGACACATCACCTACCTGTCAGACGATGCAATGGCCGAAAAATTTGGACGCGAGCTTAGAAAAGATTCGCTTGCATTTAATTTTGACGTTAATTTTCAAATAGAATCTTATCTTCGGTATCAAGGGGACAAGTTTGCTGAAAATTTTGACGCTAACACTTATCTACGGATTACAAAAGCTCTCGATTATTTTGATCCAGCTGCGGATTATGATGGTCAGCTTAGATTAGCGCTAGCCCGGGTTGGCGGTAAGTTTTTAGTGATTTCTTTTACCTCAGATTGGAGGTTTTCTCCCAGTAGATCTCACGAGATAGTAAAAGCTCTAATCGATAATGGAAAAAATGTTACGTACGCGGAGATAGATGCTCCTCATGGACACGACGCCTTCCTAATGGCAGACTCTCGGTACCACAATATCATCCGTCGTTATCTTGAAAATGCGTAAAAAAAAATGAAATTAAAAACTCGTTCAGATTATCAAACAATAGGGGGCTGGATACAATCTGGCTCTAAAGTATTAGACTTTGGCTGCGGCGATGGTGGGTTGCTTCGCTATCTCGCCGATGAACGGGATGTTGAGGGTTATGGTATGGAGATAGAGGACGAAAAAGTTCTTCAATGTATTTCTAACGGAGTGAATGTGATTCAGGGTAATTTAGAAAAGGACTCTTCTTTTTTTGATACTGGAGCATTTGATTACGTAATACTATCTTTGACCCTTCAAGCGGTGAGGCATACGGAAAGCGTAGTTCTGGAAATGTTGAGAATTGGCCGCGAATGCATAGTCACGTTTCCGAATTTTGGGTTTTGGTTCCACAGATATCAGGTGATTCTGGGCAATATGCCTGTCTCTAATCAATTGCCTTTCCAATGGTATAATACCCCAAACGTTCATTTGTTCACGGTGAATGATTTTGAAAACTTTTGTGCTGAAAATTCCTTGCATATTATGGATAGATTAGTTCTGGATAGTAAGGGCAACAAAGTAAATTTTCTTCCTAACTTTTTAGGTAGTCTTGCTTTTTACCGGTTTAAAAAAAAATGAGTCTAGTTATAACGACTATCTAAATTTTCTCTAAGTAAAAAAAGTAAAATCAATCCAGGCAATGCCACTAAAAACGTGACTAAAAAGAAGGGTCCCCATCCAATATAAGTTACTAGTAAACCTGAGGGTGGTCCAACGAAAACACGCCCAATTGCAGAGGCGGCTGATAGTAGAGCAAACTGTGTGGCTGTATAACGCGAATTACAAAGGTTCATCAATAGTGCCACAAAGGCTGCTGTTCCCATTCCTCCAGCCAATTGTTCAAAACCCACTGCGAAGATAAATAAGTAAAAATTTTTACCAACGTAGGCTAGTACCATGAAACTAAGATTCGAAATCGCCTGAAGTATTCCAAAAATCAGCAGAGATTTATATAAGCCAATTTTTGATAGTATAGCGCCTCCGAAAATGGCACCAATAATTGACAGAATAATGCCGAGTGTTTTGTTGATAGTCCCAATCTCGGTCAGCGAAAATTCCGGACCTCTTATTAAAAAGGTGGTTGTGAGAGACCCAGCAAAGGCATCTCCAAGCTTGTATAAGATAACGAGAAGTAAAAGACCGATAGCTGTTTTACCGTGAGAGAAAAAATCCTTGAACGGAAGCACTACAGCATCTCGAAAAGAAGTCGGCCCTATTGTTTGTGGGTTTGGCTCCGGGGAAAGAATTGTGGAGATTATTCCAATAAACATTAAGCCGGACATGATGAAATAAGTGATCTGAAAGCCGATTTTATCTGCCATCACTAGCGCTAAAGCGCCGGAAACTAGCATTGCTAATCTATAGCCTAATACTGACACCGCTGCCCCGGCGCCCCTCTCTTTTCTATTGAGAGAATCTGTCCTAAAAGCATCAAAGGCAATATCTTGCGATGCTGAGAAAAAAGCTAAACAAAAAGCTAAAACCGCGAGAAAGATCAGACCAGATTGAGGGTTCGTTAGACCCATTAAAAGCATGGTAATCGTTAATAGTATTTGGGTGAATATCATCCAGCCCCGACGTCGCCCCAGAGTCGATAATTTGAATCGATCAAGAAACGGAGCCCACAAAAATTTTAAGGTATAGGGCAGTCCCACAAGCCCTAAGAACCCTATAGATATAATAGTCGCAGGAGTTGTAGCAATCCAAGCTTGTAAGGTTCCTCCAGATAACGCTAATGGAAGTCCGGAAGAGAATCCGAGAAACGTTATTAGCGCGATCTTTTTATTGATAAATACTTCGAACAAATCTCTATTAAATACAGATTTAGTAATAGGATGCATTTTGCTAGTTGTTAAGGTTGTAATTAATAATCAGTGGAGCGTGGTCAGAGAATCTCTGATCTTTGTAGATTGACGTGTAATTTGCTGTCCTTGCTATTCGAGGCGTAGCTAACTGATAGTCAATACGCCACCCTACATTGTTGTTCCAAGCTTGTCCCCTATTCGACCACCAAGTATATTGGTCTTCCTTATGGTTTAAAAGACGAAAAACATCCGTAAATCCTAAATCGTCGATTAAATGGGTCAACCATTCTCGCTCTTCTGGTAAAAAGCCCGAATTTTTTTGATTTGACTTCCAATTTTTTAGATCGATTTTTTTGTGCGCAACGTTTAAATCACCACATATGATTATTTCTTGCTGTGTACTTTTCAGTTTTTCCAATTTTGGAACTATTAATTTCATAAATCGGAATTTAGTGTTTAGGCGGTGCTCAGAGCTCGATCCTGAAGGTGCATACAAGGATATAACGGTTAATTTCCCAAATGTTGCCTGAAGAAACCGTCCCTCCCTATCAAACTCTGGTAAGCCACACCCAAAAGTTACAGAATCAGGGGCTTTTTTTGAGTATATTCCGACTCCGCTATAGCCAGGACGCTCAGCATGATGGAAAATACCTTTAAAAGAGCCAATGTTTCTTAGGTTCTCGGTTAAGTCGCTTTCTTTTATGCGGATTTCTTGGACACATACAAAATCCGGATTTTGAGTTTTTAACCATTCCGCGAAACCTTTTTTTACAGCAGCTCGCAAACCGTTTAAATTTAAAGAAATTATTTGAATTGATTTTTTATGTCGTATAACAGTCATGATTTTTTAGAATTTGCCTTAAAGCGCGGGGTTTTACAATTTGGCGAGTTTAGAACTAAAGCGGGAAGAATGTCTCCCTATTTTTTTAATTTTGGGTTATTTAATACTGGAAATGATCTGACGTTATTAGGATCTTTTTATGCTGACGCTATTATATCATCAGGCGTGAAATTTGACGTTTTATTTGGACCGGCTTACAAAGGAATTCCAATAGCTGTTGCGACAGCAATTGCGTTAGCAAAAAAAAATATAGATGTTCCGATAGTTTTCAATCGAAAAGAGGCCAAAGGGCACGGAGAAAAGGGGTTATTAGTAGGAGGCAATTTATTAAGACGGGTTTTAGTATTAGACGATGTGATATCTGCTGGCACATCAATTACCGAATCACAGGCTACAATAAAATCAAACGGCAGTGAGCTTGCTGGGGTATGTGTCGCACTTGATAGAATGGAGCGAGGAGATGGTAATTTATCAGCAATCCAAGAGGTTGAAAAAAAGTTTGATACTCGAGTAACCAGCATTACGAACCTCGATAGTTTAATTGTTTTTTTATCTAGTAAACCAGAGTATCTTCATCAGGTTGACAAGCTTAAGCTATATAAATCGAAATACCGGCCGTATTAATCCTGCAACTTTTTTTTAAGTAAGTTGGATACAATTTTGGGATCAGCTTTTCCTTTTGTAATTTTCATTATTTGGCCAATGAGAGCGTTAAAAGCTTTCTCCTTCCCAGATTTATAATCATCGACTAGGCTCGAGTTGTCTGAAATTATTTGGATAACAATTTTATCAATTTTTGAAGAATCTGTAATTTGTTGTAAGTCGCTTGCCGAAATTATTTGGTCAACATCTTTACCAGTGTCCCATACTTCAGCGAAAACCTTTTTAGCCATTTTAGATGATAATGTTCCGTCCAATTGTCGAGCGATTAACTTCGCGAAATCTGCAGGCTTTATAGGACTCTTTTCAGTGTCAAGCCCTTCCTTGTTTAATTTTGCGAATAGCTCTCCGAGTATCCAATTAGCCACTAATTTTTCAATATTGTCAGTACTTTTGAGTTCATTCTGTTTTAGGCTAAAGAGTGTGTGTTCAAAAAAAGTCGCAGTAGCACGATTTGCCGAAAGTGGTATCGACTCTGTGGATGCTAAACCATAATTTGCCTCGAAACGAGCTTTTACATCTTCGGGTAGTTCAGGCATTTCCGATTTTATTTTATTTGTAATCTCCAAATCTATTTTTAAGGGAAGCAGGTCTGGATCGGCAAAATAACGGTAATCATGTGCGTCCTCTTTTGAGCGCATGAGTCTCGTTTCATTCTTAATCGAATCGTATAACACTGTGGCTTGCTCAATTTTGTTTCCGTCCTCTAACTGCGCTATTTGCCAATCAACTTCATAATCGATAGCTGCTTTAAGGAATCTAAAGGAGTTGAGATTTTTTATTTCTCTCCTTGTTCCTAACTTGCTGCTTTTGGCATCTTTTATAGAAACATTGGCATCACATCGGAAATTACCTTCTTGCATGTTGCCGGAACAAATTCCAATCCAAGTTACTAACTCATGTAACGTTTTTGCATAGTTGACAGCTTCTTCTGATGACTCAATATCGGGTTCAGTGACAATTTCAAGTAAGGGAGTTCCTGCTCGATTAAGATCAATACCGGACTGTGTAGGGTGTTTATCGTGCAGAGATTTTCCAGCATCTTCTTCTAAATGAGCACGTGTAAGTCGGACTGTTTTGTCATTATCTCGAATTTTTATAGCTCCTCCCTCGATTATTGGATGCTCAAACTGGCTAATCTGATACCCTTTCGGTAAATCTGGATAAAAATAATTCTTTCGTGCAAAAATAGAATTGGAGTTTATCTTTCCTCCGGTGGCTAGCCCGAAACGGATCGCATACTCTACCGCTTTGCGATTTATCACTGGCAAAACTCCCGGCAACGCAAGGTCGATAAAAGAAGCTTGCGAATTTGGGGGAGAACCAAATTTTGTCGGAGCTCCGGAAAAAATCTTGGACTCGGTGTTTAACTGCACGTGCGTTTCAAGTCCTATTGTTATGACCCAGTCCATGAAGTTCCTTTACTCTTACAACAAAAACTCTTTTGGTGTTTGTTTATGCCAATTTGTAATTTGTTGATATTTATTTGCTATTCCGAGCAACTTTGCTTCCTCGAAATAATTACTCATAAGTTGCAGGCCAATTGGACGTTTCGTTTTGGTAAAGCCGCAAGGAATGCTCATCGCGGGGATTCCAGCTAGGCTCGCCGGTATTGTAAAAAAGTCAGATTCGTACATAGATAAAGGGTCTTTTATTTTTTGACCAAAGTCAAAAGCTGGCTCTGAAGTCACTGGTCCAGCTATAATGTCGCATTCGGAAAAGACCTTTTTAAAATCTTCTATAATTAATTTCCTAACTTTTTGCGCTTTTCGATAATAAGCATCGTAATATCCCTCGGAAAGAACGTATGTGCCAACCATGATTCGTCTCTTGGGTTCTGGCCCAAAACCTTCCGATCTAGTTTTTTTTATCATGTCGTGAATATCGCCGAATTCTTCCGCCCTCAAGCCATATCGGACCCCATCATATCTGCTCAGATTTGATGAGCATTCAGCAGGCGCAATGACATAGTAAACTGGAATTCCAAGGTGCGCATTTGGTAATGAGATTTCTGTTAATTTGAATCCAAATTTCTCTAACTCTGAGAGCGCTGTTTGAATGGCTTTTTCAACTTCTGAGTTAATACTTTTTGATAGAAATTCTTTTGGTATTCCAATGGTAACGTTTTTTTGCTCAACTCCAATGTAGCGCATAAAGTTTTCTTCCGGTTGGTCTACGCTGGTTGAATCCTTTGCGTCAAATCCTAGCATTGCGTTGAATAGTGTGGCTGCCTCTTCTGCTGAGGAACAAATAATACCCGCTTGATCAAGGCTTGAGGCAAACGCAATCATTCCCCATCTTGAGGCGCGCCCGTATGTAGGTTTAATTCCGGTGACGCCGCAAAACGCTGCCGGTTCT
>PAHB01000092.1 GCA_002704665.1 Pseudomonadota bacterium | reverse complement strand
TTGCCAAAAAAGTTTAGAAAATGCCTTCAAGAGAAGAGAACAAACTGTTATGCCCATCCATATTTTGACTGATATTGACAAACAAAACACCGATTCAATTCCATTTTTTCTCTCAACCAATCACAAAACTATGAAATTAGACAGAGAAAGCTATATTGCCACCTCGTTTATAGGTTTGGTTTTTATCTCGGTTGGTGTTTATGCCTTAGTCGATAATATTGCAAACAATATTACAAAAGTTCAGAACACAAAAATCGAATTTTTAAGCAATTCCGACAAAAGAGCTTTAAGTGACAAACGTAAGGAAAATGAAATTTACTCTCCCTCTAGTTCAAACGAAATGGCTTCCTTTGCTGATGAAACAGAAGGTACTTTAGATTCAACTGACCAAGAACCGCACGACTCTCCCCCCTCAGACCTACTAAATGCTCGGTTACTGGCTACCGCTAATTTCTTAGGCAGCACCAATGGTTCTGAGTTTTCGGTGCAACTCCTCGGGGGAACAGATAAACAAATACTTCGGCAACAAATTATTGAACTTTCTCGTTTAATAGATATTAATCAGATTTTCGCATTTCGAACATTGGCACAGGATAAGCCGTATATAACTATTTTGTATGGAAAGTTTGCAACCTTGCAATCAGCTCAAAAGGCAATCAGAGAATTACCCACGAAGCTGAAATCAAATCGCCCTTACCTTCGAACCACCAAAGGAATAAGGGCGGAGATAGAAACAAACCTGAAAGTTCTAAAAAATATTGACTAAAAAATGCAAGGATGCCTCTATTATGGGTGAAAAAAAGTCTGATAACAAAATAATAAATCGCGTTAAAGCAGTACTGCTAACAGAGTCAGAAGCAATAAAAAACCTTTCAGAATTAGTAGATGAACAGTTCGTTGCAGCGGTTAAACTCTTTCTAAACTGCTCGGGAAAAGTGATCATAACCGGCATCGGAAAGTCCGGGCTAATTGGTAAAAAAATATCTGCCACTTTATCGAGCACTGGAACTCCATCTTCCTTCCTTCACGCAGCCGAAGCCACTCACGGAGACATAGGCGTATTGCAAGACAACGACGTAGTAATGGCAATATCAAACTCTGGGGAGAGTGATGAGTTGCTAACATTTCTGCCGTTTGTCAAAAGAAGAAAAATATCTCTAATATCTTTAACTGCGAACACTAAATCAACATTGGCATCACTTGCAGATATTGTTCTCCATGCTCGTTTTAATCAGGAGGCTTGCGCACTTGGACTTGCCCCAACTACCAGTTCCACATTAGCTCTAGCGATAGGCGATGCTCTCGCAATAGCCACACTTGAGGCAAGGGGTTTTCAGTCTGAGGATTTTGCCAAGTCTCATCCAGCAGGTACGTTAGGAAGGCAGTTGGTGGTTTCCGTCCAAGATGTAATGAGGAGAGATAGCATGATTCCGGTCGTACAACCAAACGATACCGTGGCCAGCGCCATTATAGAAATGACTAAAAAAGGTATGGGTATGACTCTGATAATGGAGAACGGTTATGCTGTCGGAATTTTTACCGATGGGGATTTGAGGCGATTCCTGCAAGATACAACTAAAAGTATCTCAGAAAATATTTCAAATGTTATGACAAAGACCCCTCATACAATATCCAAACAAAAGCTTGCCGTTCACGCTGCTGAATTAATGGAAAAAAAACTAATATCTCAAATTATCGTAATAGACGAGGATACGAAGCACGTTGAAGGAGTGGTAAACATGCATGATTTAATGCAAGCAAAAGTGATTTAGAGTATAGGAGTAACTACTATCAAAAACACATTTCCGAAAAGCCGAGCTGAACTAATTAAACTGGTAATCTGCGATGTTGACGGTGTCTTATCTCCACCAAGAATATTAATTACCAGTTCAGGTGATGTCTTAAAAGAATTCAACGTCACTGATGGACTAGGACTTCAACTTCTTATGAGTTCTGGTGTCGATTTGGCTATTATAAGTGGTCGGCAATCGCTAGCTGTTAAAAAAAGAACACGCGAGTTAGGAATAAAACACGTGTATCAAGGGGTAACTGATAAACTTCCAATATATTCAAAATTGATAGCAAAACTCAATTTAGGGGATTCGCAGGTTGCCTACATCGGTGATGATTATCCAGATCTTCCAATTATGAAAAGATGTGGACTAAGCATAACCGTTCCCCACGCTACCGATTTAATTAAGACTAACTCTAACTACACCACCGTCCGTCCCGGTGGCAACGGCGCAGTACGGGAAGTATGTGAATTGATAATGGTTGCTCAAGGCACATTTGGCAAGCAAACAGGAAAATATTTGAGATGAATGGGCGATTAATAAGCTGGTCTCCAATTTTAATCCTTCTAATGCTTGCATGCCTAACTTGGTGGCTTGACGCAAAAATCCAAAATAACAATGACGAAAATTTATCAGATGAAAACAAATATCCAGATTTCTACATCGTTGGCTATCAAGCTGTTCGTCTCACAGAAACGGGAACAAAACTTTATTCACTGAGAGGGGAAAAACTAGAGTATTTTGCCGAAAAAAAAAGCACCTCCCTCAGCGCCCCGTTCTTAATGTATTATGATAAAGAAAATGGGGCTACTTCATTCAAAGCAAGAAATGCCAGATTAGTAAACAATGGAGAACATATCTATTTTGAAAATGAAGTAGAAATAAACAGACCGAAAAGTAACGAGAAAGAAGGACTGTCAATTAAGACATCACAACTTCATATAATTCCTGATAAAGAAATTGCAAGAACCCAACAACCTCTTAAACTAACACTTGGCAGTTCAAAACTTTCTTCGGTTGGCTTAGAATTTAATAATAAAACAAGTATCATCCATCTTTTATCTAAGGCTAGAGCAGAATATGATCCTCCACCACAGAAACGTTAAAACAGTTTCATCAAAACGCCATAAAAATTACAATCTATTTGTTTTTATTTTAGCCCTAATTTTGGGAATAGTCCAAACAGAAGCGCGTGCAGAGAAACAAGATAGTGGCGAACCGGTAACTTTAGAGGCGGACTTTGTCGAGATTAATGACAAAGACGGTGAGGCAGTGTTTAAAGGTCGTGTCACTCTTCGCCAAGGAACGCTTGAAATCAACGCTAGCGAAATTATCGTTAAAAGAGATGAAGGCGGGTTCCAATATGGCAAAGCGTCGGGGTCACCGGCCCACTTTAAACAAAAACGAGAAGGTCTAGAAGAGCACATCGACGGTTATGCCAATCGAATTGAGTACAATGGTCTGACCGGGAAGTTAGAAATGTTTGAGAACGCGAGATTAACAAGAGGATCGGACAGGGTAGAGGGTGATTACATTTCATACAATATCAAGAGTGAATTTTTTCAAATAATGGGTGGTGGAAAACCATCATCTGGAGATGCCAAATCATCTGGAAGGGTAAGAGCAATTATACAACCCAAAGAAGAAAATTAAATTGAATCATTTTTCTAGTTATTGAGGAATCGCGTTAAATGGCAAGACTGCTGGCAGAAAACCTGAAGAAAACTTATGGTCCAAAAAGTGTAGTTAAGGACGTTTCCCTAAAAGTAGATAGCGGAGAAGTAGTGGGACTTCTTGGTCCAAATGGGGCTGGAAAAACGACTTGCTTTTACCTAATGGTTGGCCTGATTGCAGCTGACAAAGGAGAGTTGTATCTAGGAGATCACCGACTTACTCACCTTCCAATCCATCAACGAGCAGATTTGGGACTTAGTTATCTTCCTCAAGAATCCTCAATATTCAGGCGACTTACCGTTGCACAGAATATACTCGCCGTCCTTGAGTTACAAAATTTAAAAAAATCTGAGATCACGGATAATCTTGAGGAGCTCCTACAAGACCTGCAAATTACTCACCTTAGGAATAGCTGGGCTGTCAGTTTATCGGGGGGGGAGAGAAGACGGACAGAGATTGCGAGAGCGTTAGCCTCTAAACCAAGATTCATTCTTCTGGATGAACCATTTGCCGGAGTCGACCCGATAGCGGTTCTCGACATACAGAAGATAATCGCATTTCTCAAAAAACGAGGAATTGGAGTGGTTATCACTGACCATAACGTGCGTGAAACCCTAGGAATTTGTGATAGAGCATACATTATTAGCGACGGATCTGTATTAGCATACGGAAAGCCACAAGATATAGTCTATAATGACAAAGTAAGAAAAGTATATTTAGGGGAAAATTTCCAACTATAACAAAGCATCGCGTTATTTATTCTGACAACCCAAAGTTTATTACAAATAATGAAAAATTCTTTACAGTTAAAAATATCGCAGCAATTAACGCTTACCCCTCAATTACAGCAATCCATTCGCCTCTTGCAGCTATCAACACTGGAGCTACAACAAGAAATAAAACAGCTTATCCAAGATAACCCTCTTTTGGAAATGGAGGATGACGAGGAAGATCAAACACCAATATCAGATTTGGCAGTAACTCCAAGTTCGGAAAATGCATCGCCAGATGACGAAAGCACTAGCGATGTCGAGTGGTTGCCAGAAGACCGGCAAGAAAGCTACGGAAAGCCTCATCAAGATAGCCAGACAGAAGAAACCCAATTAATCTCCAACGAGGTTTCCTTGTATGACCACCTTAACGAACAACTCTCTCTAGCCAAAGTCGATCAAAAAAATAAACAAATAATAATGTATCTTATCGGAAACCTAGATGAAGACGGTTTTTTAAAGGACGATATCAACGAACTGCTCCATACACTACCTGCGGAATTGCAAATTGAACAAGAGGAAATGCAGATCGCCTTGAAACAACTACAAAACTTAGCTCCCCCAGGAGTTGCATCTCGAAATTTATCGGAGTGTCTTGAACTGCAGCTCACAGCCATGCCGGATGATACACCGCTCAAAAGTATGGCAATAACATTAGTGAAAGATAACCTCACCATTCTAGCTTCACGCGATTACAATAGATTAAAAAAGATATTTAAATGTGATGATGAGACATTGAGAGAAGTTAAAAAACTTATACAAAGCCTAAATCCAAGACCCGGCTCTGCTTTCAGCATCTCTGACACAAAATATATAAGCCCGGATGTTTTTGTCAGAAAAAATAATGGGAAATGGACGGCATTTCTAAACAATGAAACTAAACCAAGATTGAAAATAAATAAGATATATGCCGATATCTTACAAAACAATAAAGGACGTAAGTACCAAAATATCAAAGATCAGCTTACTGATGCCAAATGGTTCATAAAAAATATTGAACAAAGATATGAGACAATCCTTAGGGTGTCGCAAGCCATTGTTGACCAACAACATCGTTTCTTTGAACATGGAGATCTGGGTATGCGACCTTTAGTTCTCCGAGAAATAGCGGAAAAGCTAGACCTCCATGAATCAACGATATCTCGTGTTACCACCCAAAAGTATATGATGACTCCCAGGGGCATCCTTGAACTAAAATATTTTTTTGGTAGTCACGTAACGACTGAATCCGGGAGTGCATACTCGTCTACCGCTATAAGAGCCTTAATAAAAAACATTGTAGATGAAGAAGATAAAAGAAAACCAGCCTCCGATAGCCAAATATCCAAACTGCTCAGCTCGCAAGGAATTGTTGTTGCAAGACGCACAGTAGCAAAATACCGAGAAGCGCTACAAATATTACCGGTAAATCTCAGAAAGGATCTCTGAAATTATTTTGTTGAAAAAGCATAGCTATGGGATATCTTTTTAATTTATTACCTATAAATAATATAAAAATCGATGTCGACCTATCCAGTAAAAGAAGGGTTTTCGACGAAGCGGGGCTAATTTTCGAAGAATCTCTTGGAATTAGCAGACAACATATTTTCGAAGCTTTCTTAGAAAGAGAAAAAATGGGATCAACAGCACTCGGTAATGGCATCGCCATACCCCACGGACGAATAGACAGCCTCAAAAAGAGTACCGGCGCTTTTATAAGATCATCAAATGGAATACCCTTTGAAGCTCCCGACAACAATCCGGTTTTTTTGTTTTTTTTTCTAATGGTACCTTCTAGTGCAACAGAAATGCATTTACAAATCTTGTCTGAACTATCCCAACTATTTGGCACGCAGACAGTGGTAAAAAAAATCAAAGAAAGTAGAGATCCAAAAGTAATACACCAAATATTTTCTGATTGGGAGAGTTATGCCTAAAGTAAGTATCACGAAATTATTTGAGGATAACGCAAAATCTCTAGAGCTCGACTGGGTAATAGCCCCAAAAAGCGAAAAAACCATACTAGATAGCAACGAAATTAACCACTCAGCTGAAGGGCTGATCGGGAATCTGAATCTAACACATCCAAATTGGATACAAATCTTTAGTAAGACCGAAGCTCATTATTTTTTAGAGATGACGGAGGGCGAACAGCGACAGGCGTTAGAGAAATTGAGAAATAGTGGTTTTTTTTGTTTAATTTTATCGGACGACGAAATAGCTCCGAATTCGCTATCTGATTTTGCGATGGAACTCAAGATTCCAACAATTCGTTCGCCCTTAGGGAGCCAACAGATCATTTGGGTGATACGAACTTATTTGGGAAAAGCTTTAGCTGATTTCGAAATTCAACACGGTGTTTTTCTTGATGTGCTTGGCATGGGGGTTCTTATCACGGGCAAAAGCGGTGTAGGAAAGAGTGAATTAGGATTGGAGTTAATATCGCGAGGATCTGGATTAGTCGCTGATGATGTGGTCGAGCTACATCATATTGCTCCTCAAACACTGGAAGGACGAAGCCCTAATATGCTAAAAGATTTTTTAGAGGTGCGGGGTTTAGGAATGTTAAACATCCGAACGATTTTTGGCGAAACCGCGGTTCGCAGGCGAAAAACTCTAAAATTAATTGTGCAATTGCAAAAACCGTCAAATAACTCGTTCGAAATAGAGCGGATTCCGTTGCACGCAAGTAGCGAAAAAATTCTTGGCGTTGACATAAGAAAGGTTCAAATATCTGTGGCGGCTGGTCGCAATTTAGCTGTTTTAGTAGAAGCTGCCGTGCGAAACTACATTCTACAATTGAGGGGAATAGATAGTACACAAGAATTTGTCGAACGACAAAAAAATGAAATCAATAGATAGAATTGAAGCAAGAGGCCGATAAAATGCATTTGGTAATCGTGACAGGACTTTCAGGATCAGGAAAAAGCATTTCCTTAAATATCTTGGAAGATTGTGGATACTACTGCGTTGATAACCTTCCAGCTCAACTTCTTGCCGATACAGTTGATTTTTTAGAGGCAGAACAGTACACCAAGGTCGCAGTCAGCGTTGATATACGAAGTGGAAAAAAATTACCCATTGCCTCTAGTTATGTAAATACCCTTCAAAAGAAAAAAACCAAGTACGATATTATTTTTCTAGATGCAGAGACGGAGACTTTGATTCAAAGATTTTCCGAAACAAGAAGAAAACATCCACTCTCTGACTCACGTATGGATTTATCGGAATGCATAAATTTAGAGAGAAAAATGATTGCGGATATATCCATACAAAGCCACCGGATAAACACCACGAACTTTAGTCCTACGCAGCTAAAGCTTTATCTGAGACAATTTTTAGAAGAAGGTGACTTTAAGACCATGCTACTGGTGAAATCTTTCGGATTTAAGTTTGGACTACCTCCGGATGCAGATTTTGTTTTTGATGTTCGATGTCTCAAAAATCCTCACTACGAAAAAAGTTTGCGAAATTTAACTGGTAAAGATCAACTCGTAAAAAATTTCTTAGATGCTGATAACAGTGTGCAAAAAATGTCGGAAGATATAAAAACTTTTTTGTTATCTTGGATTCCACACTTTATGCAAGATAGTAGAAATTATTTAACTATAGCAATAGGTTGCACTGGAGGAAGACACAGATCAGTATATTTATCAGAAAAGTTATCTACCATTTTTGAAAAAACCATGTCGGTTGCGGTCAAACATCGAGAAATTGAATAATTTTTTTATTTTGGGAACCCCACCGCCTAAAAACTTATCGTACGGGTAAGGCAAGTGTTTATGCATAATCCAAACCAAATTCATATCTTTCCACTCAAGCTGGTGCTGGTGCCAGGGGAGTCGGTGCCCCTAAACATTTTTGAGGTTCGGTACATTGATTTAATGAAAACCTGTTTGAGCGACAGCCGGCCTTTCGGTATTTGCTGTATATTGGATGGAAATGAAACAGACTCATCAGTCAAATACGAGACTGTAGGATGTTCAGCAACGATAACTAACTGGGAAATGCCAAAAATGGGCATTTATCATATAGAGGTTTTAGGGCAAAATCCCTTTTCAATCGACAAAACAAAAATGTTAAAAAATGGACTGATAGAGGCAGAGGTTTCATGGTTGTCAGACCATGAGGGAGATTTGGATATAGACAACGTTACCATGTGTAAAGCTCTTTTAAAGGAAATATTCGGGAAGTTAAATGAGCCACTTACATCCACTGAAAGGGGGAAAAAATCTGCACGCTGGGTCAGTTACCGCCTTGCCGAATTTCTCGCGTCTAATCTCAAACTTAAACAACAGTTGCTTGAGGAAAGAATCGACGCACAAAGAATAGCGAAAATAATTTCCCTCTTAGGGCTTAGTTTTAGGGAATAGATTTTTTGTTATAAGTTGTCGTATCGGAGCGGGAATGGCAGAACCTACAGCATCTGCAAATTCTAACCAAACCGCTCCCTCCAATGGCCGTGGGTATTTACTCAGTACATTAATTTTGGCAATTGTAGGACAAATAACTAATCGATAATGCGAAAAATTATGTACCAGTCGAGCTAGTTTATGCGTCGTTTTTATTTTGAACGAAAGATTACTTATCAAATATGCATTTAATGCCTCTTGAGAAATGAACTCTGGGAAACTTAATAATCCCCCCCATATCCCTTCAATTGGTCTTTTCTCCATCATCAATTTTTGATTTTTAATGAGTATTAGCATGAAAGTTTCCCTAGTTGGAATTGCCGATTTTTTTGTTTTAACTGGTACTGTGCTAGTCTTTTTGTACAGTAAACTTTTACAAGTAGCGTTGAGGGGACACCGTTTGCAATTCGGTCGCTTAGGCGAGCATACACCTGCTCCTAAATCCATGAGACCTTGGGTGTACTCTCTCACTGAATTCTCTGGAACGTTTAGCTCGCTTAGATTCCATAGTTTCTTCAAAATCTTTGAATCTCTGAATTCTCCTTCGACGCAAAAATATCTAGCAAACAATCTCTTCACGTTCCCGTCCAATATCGGATACTTTTTCCCGTAAGCAAAGACCAAAATCGCTCCGGCTGTTGATCTCCCGATTCCTGGGAGAGAAACTAAGTCCTCATAGGTATCCGGAAAAATGCCATTACGGAATTTAATAATATCCTGTGCTGCTAAGTGCATATTTCTCGCACGTCTGTAAAGGCCCAGTCCGCTCCATTGCTGCAAAACGTCATCGAGAGAACTATTCCCAAGCGAAACTGTTGACGGAAATCTCTTCAAAAAATTTTCGTAGTACTTGATGACGGTCTTGACACCTGTTTGTTGCAGCATGATTTCCGATACCCAAATAGGGTAAGGATCTTTCTTTCCTTGCCACGGAAGTTTGTTACGGCCATACTTGGCCTGCCATTTAACAACCTGATCTGCAATATTGGTCACTTTATTTTCCCATTACCAAATATTTTTATTCCCGACACCAACTGGGCTCTAGCTAATGTCCTCTTTCCGACTCGATAGAAATAAACTCACAGAAAATCGAGATTGCTAGGAATCTCAATGCCAGTGGTCTCAAACAACCAAGATAGGCCGAAACACAATATCAACCGTACTGCATATATATCCAGCGATAAAATAATACATGGATAACTGTTTATTAAACCAGTCGATCTGATTATTTGCATAATCTCGTCCATCACCTCTAAATCCCTTCACCTAAATGGATTAGCGCCCGCCTAAATATTATATATAAAGAATCATTGATCCCCAGCAACTGAATAATGTGATTACAAGCGTATAAAAAAGCTCTATCACACTTTCTTACCACTTCCGCTCTAGGGAATCACGTGGTAATATGAAATGGTCAAAATTAATTGATTAATAAATTGGTGGTTCTTACAATAAACGGCGAAGAATACAGTTTTCCCCATCCGATAACTGTCTCGGAACTGGTTAGTTCTTTTAGTTTAGCGAAAAAACAAATCGCTCTTGAACGAAATGGCGTGGTGGTTCCTCGTAGCCAATTTTCAAGAATTTGTTTACAAAATTCTGATAAAATTGAGATAATCACCGCAGTCGGTGGTGGATGATAAATCTCTGAAAAAACTTCCGTTAAAGATGCGACCCTTTGATACCGAAAAGCTAAAAATTTCAAAATACAAATTTTCCTCAAGGTTGATAGTTGGCACCGGAAAATATAAAGATATGGAAGAAACACTACGATGCGTTGAAGCAAGCGGAGCGGAAATGGTCACGCTTGCTATTAGGCGCACCAATTTGGGTCAAAGCGACAATAGTCCAAATTTATTAGACTATATCTCACCATCGAAATATACTCTCTTGCCCAACACTGCAGGCTGCTATACAGCGGAGGAGGCTTTTCGCACATTGCTGCTGGCCCGAGAATTGTTAGATGGGCACTGCCTGGTGAAGCTTGAAGTTTTAGGCAACCCAGAAACACTTTATCCAAATGTTGTGGAGACAGTTTCAGCTGCAAAAAAACTCGTTGCCGAGGGTTTTGAAGTAATGGTTTACACATCGGATGACCCTATCATTGCGAAAAAGCTAGAGGATATTGGTTGTATAGCGATTATGCCTTTGGGATCATTGATTGGATCAGGTCAAGGCATCCTTAATCCGCTAAATTTAAAACTTATTGTGGAAAATGCCAATGTTCCTGTAATCATGGACGCGGGCATTGGAACCGCTTCAGACGCAGCCCGGGCTATGGAGCTAGGTTGCGAAGCAGTTCTAGTGAACTCTGCGATAGCAGCAGCTGGGCAGCCCGAACAAATGGCTACCGCGATCAAACAAGCCGTTGAGTCAGGAAGGAACGCATTTCAAGCTAAACCAATGAAGAAAAAAAACTATTCGGCATCACCCAGCTCTCCCGTGGAAGGCATAATCGAAAAAAAGATTAAAAGTTGACCACGAAATTTCTAAGAAAACCCAAAAGTTTTGTACTAAGACCCGGCAGAACTACACGAGCTCAGCAAAACGCTATAAACAAATATCTTCCAGTCTACGGGATTAACTATAAAAATCACGGACTAGTTTATGAGAGTTTTTTTAGCAACAAAGCCCCGGTAATTCTGGAAATTGGTTTTGGCTCAGGTGACGCGACCATCATAATTGCAAAAAATAACCCTAACATTAATTACATAGCAGTCGAGGTATATCCATCAGGCGTTGGAACCATACTTCAAAAAATTAGAAACTATGAAATTAAAAATCTAAGAATTATTCAACACGATGCCACTGAGGTAATAAAAAAAATGATAACCAACCAAAGCTTATCTGGAATTCACATTTTTTTTCCTGACCCTTGGCCGAAAAAAAAACATCATAAAAGAAGATTGATATCTTCATCATTTCTTGTGGACTTAGAAAAAAAACTGGTTAAAGATTGCTATTTGCACTTAGTAACGGATTGTCAAAACTATAAAGAACAAATAACCGAGGAGATAGACAAAAATAAAAACTTAGTAATCCAAAATGATGCTGAGTTACAAATAATTAAAAACCGGCCTAAAACAAAATTTGAGAAAAGAGCAATCACGCGAGGTAACGATATCTTCGACATAGTGGCATTTAAAAAAAAATGAAAATGCTAGTGTCAATTAGAGATGAAAAGCTGAATTACATCATTTAAAAATCGATAACCTAAATCTGTCGTTTTGAGGTTTCCCCCAGAAAGGCTTAAAAATCCAAGTTGCCTACCTTTTTCAATTGCCGGCAAAATAGCTTTTATGTCGATTCCGGTCCTTTGCGTAAACAAATCTATATTAAAACCTTGTTTAAGTCTTAACGCATTCATCATAAATTCACCCGGCAAATCCTCAGTGGAAATTCTATAATCGCGAGATATTACTTTATAATCTCTCGCTCCATCCATGTATTTCTGCGGCGATTTTTTTTTCTCGATACGGGTAACACCCTTGTCGTCCGATATTTTACTGTGCGCACCCGCGCCAATTCCAAGATAATCACCAAAATACCAGTAGTTTTTATTATGGCGAGATTCGAAACCTTTTCTAGCAAACGCTGCAATTTCATATTGCATATACCCGTGTTGTCCTATTTTATCTTTAATGAGATTTTCCATTCGTTCCGAAATATCGTCATCCGGTAAAGCCGGAGGGGTTCGCCAAAATACCGTCTTTGGCTCTATCGTAAGTTGATAAAGTGAAACGTGATGCACATCGGTCTTTATTAATTGGTTTACATCTTTCTCTAAATCTTGAATCGTTTGGTTAGGTAAGGCATACATAATGTCAACGTTAACGTTTTGAAAAAGATTATTAGCGCTATCAACTGCTCGCATGACATCTTTTCCAGAGTGCACTCTCCCTAATTCCTGTAGATGTTTGTTATTAAATGACTGAGCGCCAATAGACAAACGATTTATCCCGGAGGAACGAAAATCTCTGAGCTTTATCGTTTCAGCAGCTCCCGGATTAACCTCCATCGTTATCTCGGCAGCGCTACTAACGAGGGTGCTCGAGAAAAGTTCCTCCATCAACCGACCAATTGTCTTTGCGCTAAATAAACTCGGAGTACCTCCACCTAAAAAAATGTGCTCAATACATCTCTCTTGGATTATTTTTAAAGAATGCTTTAAGTCAAAAATCAAAGCCGACAAGTAATCTATTTCAGGAAAACCTCCTTGTACAACTTGATGGGAGTTAAAATCGCAGTATGGACATTTTTTAATACACCAAGGAAAGTGAATATATAAAGCAAGTGGCGGTAGATTATTCACATTTTCTTGTTGTCTTTTGTGTTCATCACCCATAATTTAAGTTTTTTTTATAAATCGATCACGATTTTGCTGTAAGATTTGGATTAATTAAATACGGTTAATCTTTCTTAGATACCGCTACAGATTGGAAGATTTGTGAATAAACTTTCCAAGAACGATGATATCAGCCCTGAACACCAAGTTGCTAAAATATTTGAATGGCGGCGAGGTTTTAATGTTACGTATCTCATCAGTCTTGGCATTGATCTCGGGCTGTTCAAATACTTAGCACAGACTCCAGCCAGCACTCCCCAACAGATTGCACAATCTCTATCACTGCATTATCCATACATTGAGACGTGGTGCAAAACAGCTTTCGCTGTGGGGATTCTAGAAACTGAAAACTGTTCGAATTATATACTTGCTGATCACTTTGACAAAATCCTAGCAAATGACACTAACCCCAGATACTTAGGGGGATACGTAAAACTTGGGGTTGATTTCGCAGCCAAAGATTTCAAGTTTAGTATCGAAGCGTATAGAACCGGGGCTAAAGTTCCTTTCCAAAATCGCAGTGAGTCCTTTGCGGAAACTGTTGGAATTGCTGTTTCTGGACTTCACGCCCTAACCACTCATAAGCTACTTCCTGGACTCAATGGTTTTAATAAGAAACTTGAAAGGGGTTGTAAAATCCTAGATGTCGGATGTGGCACTGGCAAATTGGTTTTTCAGATAGCAAAAAAATGGCGAAACGCAAACGTCATAGGGGTAGACATCGACAAAAAAGGACTGAGCATCGCCGAAAAACAACTAGTAAAGTCAGATTTAAAAACAAACGTAGAGTTCGTAGAAGGTGATATCCCCGCCGCTGGAAAACCGAATTCCTTTGACGTAATTACAATGATAGAGGTATTACATGAGATTTCGCCAAAAATCAGACAAAAAGTTTTAAATAATTGCTATCGTTTGTTAAAAAAAGAAGGGTGGCTTTTAATTGTCGACGAAACTTATCCCAGTAAAACTGAAGATTTTCGAAAAAAAGAATATCAGTTCCCGATTCAAACTGCTTTTGAGGAGCTAACTTGGGGGAATATTCTTCCAACGGCGGAAGCACAAGAAAAGTTAATAAAAAGCGCTGGATTTAAAACAAAAATCAACCGTAACATTATTGGGGAGGGTTTTACTATCCTAGAGGTCCAAAAATAAACGTAATGAAAGATACCTTAAAAAAAAATGACCCTATTGGGGTTTTTGACTCAGGTATCGGCGGACTCTCTATTCTTAAAGTTGCTCAATCAAAACTACCGAACCAGACGTGGATATACGTCGCGGATGAAGCGTTTCTTCCCTATGGAGACAAATCCTCTGAGGATGTTCGGAACAGAGCACAAGTAATAACTGATTTTTTCTTATCAAAAAATGTAAAAGCTATTTTAATAGCTTGCAACACCGCAACAGCTGCAGCAATAGACTTTCTCAGAAAAAAACATCAAGAAATGCTTTTCATTGGAGTAGAGCCAGCGGTCAAGCCGGCGGCAAACATCACTAATACCAAAGTGATTGGAATACTTGCCACAGGTTCCACCACCGAGAGCAACCGCCTGATAAAACTTGTGGAAAGATTCAGTAAAGAAATTAAAGTGATTATACAGCCGTGCCCCGGTATAGTTGAACTTATCGAAACAGGAGATTACAAGTCTTATTCAGCAAAAAAATTGATAGAGTCTTATCTCGAGCCAATGCTAACTCAAAAAGCAGACGTGATAGCACTAGGTTGTACGCATTACTTTTTCTTAACGCAAATAATACAACAAATAGTTGGCAAATCGGTTCTTCTGCTTGATACCAGTGAACCCGTAATCACTGAACTTCAACACCAACTCTCTATAAATGATCTCATATCAAAAACCTCTACTCAAAAACCAGAATTTTGGACCACCAAAAACTTAAATGTAAAGCGACATAACTTTGAGCGTGCGTGGGGCGAACCCATAGAGATTAATTATCTTGGAGTAAAAAAATCAGACTGATGGATAGACTTTTTCATAAGATATTCAATTTGGCGCATTGCCTGCCCACGGTGACTAACGCTATTTTTTTCTGATGGCGTCAGCTCAGCAGCTGATTTCCTGAGCATTGGATCAAAAAAAATAGGATCATATCCGAACCCCCCGGTGCCTCGTTTACTTTCCAGAATCTCACCACTCCACTTTCCAATTGCAACCAAAGGGGCAGGATCTTCTCGGACTCTGAGAAGTATCATCGCGCAATAAAAAAATGCTTTTCTGTCCTTTTTGCCTTCAAGAGATTTTAAAAGTAGCGAAATATTCTCATCATCTGAGGCCTCATCATGCGCGAACCTCGCTGACCTGACCCCCGGCTTACCCTCTAGCGAGTTAACACAAATACCAGAGTCATCAGCCAGAACCGGAAGATCACTATGCGCTGCTGCGTTACGTGCTTTCGCAATAGCGTTCTCAATAAAGGTATCAAAAGGTTCAGAACATTCTTCGATCATTAGCTGTTTCTGAGGGATTACTTCTGTTCCAATCGACGACAAAAGGGCATTAAACTCTTTTATTTTTCCAATATTATTTGAAGCAAGTAATATTTTTTTCATCCGACTGAAATTAAATTTTACCAGAT
>PAHB01000091.1 GCA_002704665.1 Pseudomonadota bacterium | reverse complement strand
TGCGCAGCCTCCAAAGTTTCATCGGGCAGCCATACGTCATCACCGTAAACCTCACATGCTTTCTCACCTGCGTAAATTTGCATCCACTCTATACGCCTCTCGTGCCCATAAGCCACCTCAACTGCTTTGTTGACTACGTCGATCATAACTGGGGAAATATCTATGCCGATACCATCACCCTCAATGTAGGGAATTATTGGTTTTTTAGGAACTAGAAGTTCTCCTTTACTGCCGATTGTAATTTTGTCGCCGGCTTTCGGTATACTTATGTGTTCATACATTTTTTTACCTCGATTTAAATTGGTGCTCAAGTCAATCCAGACTGTAATAGGTTAGATTATACCCGTTATATCAGTACATTTATCAATTGATTAGTTAAGTTTATTCCGTTCGGCGGTCAGGTTATAATAAAGTCAGGATCTAAGATAGAAAGGAACAAAAAAATGGCGATGTATAAAACTCCAAATGGCTGCGAGATCCTAGGATCGTGGTCACCAGAATATGAGAACATCCTGACAACAGACGCATTGAGTTTCTTAGCCACCCTTCACAGAACATTCAATGAGCAGAGGGCATTGTTAATGAAGGAAAGACAAGTCCGTCAAATAAGGATTTCTGAAGGCGAAATGCCAGACTTTCTACCCGAGACTAAACACATCAGAGAAGCCGATTGGAGGGTGGATCCCGTTCCAAGCGATCTGCAAGATAGGAGAGTAGAAATTACAGGTCCTACGGATAGAAAAATGGTTATCAATGCCTTAAATTCGGGGGCAACCATGTACATGGCAGACTTTGAGGACTCGAATACGCCGACGTGGGAAAATCAAGTAAATGGACAAATTAATATGAAGGATGCGGTAGCGAAAAAAATTTCTTTCGTGTCCGATACCGGGAAAAATTATCAGCTTGGAGAAAACCTTGCAACATTACTGGTAAGACCAAGAGGATGGCACCTCGATGAAAAAAATGTCCTCGTAGACGGTGTCCCCATGTCAGGTTCTCTCTTTGACTTTGGGCTTTATTTTTTCCATAACGCAGCGGAAAGGGTCAAACAAAAATCAGGAATTTATCTTTATTTGCCAAAACTTGAATCACACTTAGAAGCACGTCTATGGAATCAGGTTTTCCTGAAGGCCCAGGAACTTCTCAATGTTCCGCGAGGCACAGTAAAGGCTACTGTGTTAATCGAAACGATCCTAGCAACTTTTGAGATGGATGAAATATTATACGAACTCAAGGAACATTCAGCGGGCTTGAATTGTGGTAGATGGGATTATATTTTTAGTTGCATAAAAAAGTTTCGCTCTAACCCTGAATTTGTATTGGCTGATCGTAACGAAGTAACTATGACAAGTCCTTTTATGCGAGCATACTCACTGCTTTTAATCCAAACTTGTCACAAACGAGGAGCATTTGCGATGGGCGGAATGGCAGCGCAAATACCAATCAAAAACGATGCTGAAGCAAATCAAAAAGCAATTGAAAAAGTCCGGATGGACAAAAAACGTGAAGTAACAGACGGGCACGATGGAACGTGGGTAGCTCACCCTGGCCTAGTTCCAATTGCGAAGGAAATATTTGATGATCACATGACAACTCCTAATCAAATAAATAAACAACGCGAGGATGTCGAAATTACTTCTGAAGACTTACTAAATTTTAAGCCGCAAGCACCCATTACGGAAGAGGGTCTCAGGGCCAATATAAGTATTGGGATTCAATATTTAGGAGCATGGTTGGGGGGTACAGGCTGCGTTCCTATATTCAACTTGATGGAGGATGCCGCGACGGCAGAAATCTCGAGAGGCCAAATTTGGCATTGGATACGAAGCGACAAAGGAATATTAGAGGACGGCCGAGAGATTACAAAGCAACTATTTTCAGATTTAGTTCCACAGGAATTAAAAAAAATTCAAAACAGCATTGATAAAGAATTATACTCGAGGGGAAAATATGGGGAAGCGGCCAAGATGTTTTCGCAACTTATTTTGGATGATTCGTTTGTCGAATTTCTTACTCTTCCGGCCTATGAATATGTAGTAGAAAATTCCAAATAGCCTCGCAAAAAAGATGTTCGCTTTATTTAGGAGAAGGGTAAACACTGCGGTGCCATGCAAAAAAAGCACGGAAAGGGTGAGGTTGTCGTGATCTACAAATTTCACAATACTGTTGCTGCCATCATTGAAAAAGACCGAAAATTTTTAATGGTTGAAGAGAGAACAAGTGGTGGAATAAAAATTAATCAACCAGCTGGGCACTTAGAGGCAGGTGAAAGCCTAGTCGATGCTGCAATTCGAGAGACACTAGAGGAGACAGGTTATCTATTCTCTCCACAAAATTTTCTTGGTATTTACAAATGGTGTGATGCCCAAAACCATAATATCTATATTCGTTATGCTTTCATTGGCACCGTCAAGGATATTCCGGAATCTGAAAATCTCGACGACGGAATCATTCAAACTCTTTGGTTATACCCAGCCGAAGTTAAAAATGCCCCAAACCACAGAAGCATAATGGTCAAAAAATGCATCAAAGATTATCTTTGTGGGGTAAGGTACCCATTAGAACTAATTCATGAATTAGAAAAATAAACCCCGTGATGCACAAGAAAAAACGAATTGTAGTTGGACTATCTGGTGGTGTCGATTCGGCAGTAGCAGCTTGGTTGCTAAAAGAAGAGGGATATGAGGTACTTGGGGTTTTCATGAAAAACTGGGACGATCAACTGTGTCCATATCGGGAAGACCTAGTTGATGCGGTAGCGGTAGCAGAACTTTTAAACATTGACATCGAGGTAGTTGACTTTAGTAAGGAATATCAATCAAAGGTTTTCAACAATTTTCTAGAGGAATATAAATGTGGTCGCACACCAAATCCTGATATTCTTTGTAATGCAGAAATTAAATTCAAAGTTTTTCTCGAATATGCGATGAAATTAGGAGGGGAATCAATAGCGACGGGCCACTACGCACAAATAGATGAACAAAATAATTGCTATAGACTATTGCAGGCAGAAGATGGGACTAAGGACCAGAGCTATTTTTTATATCGACTATCACAAAAGCAATTAGCGAAAGCGGTCTTTCCACTAGGAAAAATTTATAAAAGAGATGTTCGGAAGTTGGCAAAAAAAATAGGCCTACCAAACCACGACAAGAAAGACTCCACCGGAATATGCTTTATAGGTGAACGTTCCTTTCGGGAATTTATAAGACATTATATCCCTGAAAACCCTGGCGACATTTGTACAATGGAGGGCAAACTCGTAGGAAACCATCAAGGTCTCGTTTACTATACCATTGGTCAAAGGCAAGGATTAGGTATTGGTGGACCCGGAGAGCCATGGTACGTTGTAAAAAAAGATGTCGACAATAATCGATTAGTAGTTGCTCAAGGACATAATCATACAGAATTGCACTCGGATGTCATATTTGTTAAACATGCAAGTTGGATCAGTGGAATAAATCCAAAAGCCCACTGGGTGTTCAATGCGAAGACTCGGTATAGGCAAAATTCCGCTCCTTGCACCATAGAAAAGCTAGAGCATGAAAGTTTTGAAATTAGGTTTGCCGAACCGCAGTGGGGAGTGGCACCCGGGCAATCCGTAGTTGTTTATGAATCAAATGAATGTATCGGTGGAGGCATCATAGACTCATCCACCACTTTATCGAAAATAATTTAAAGAGAGGTAAAAAAAAAATGCCATTATCGCAGTTGAAATCGATATCTCCACTTGAGGGACGATACCATAGTAAAGTCTCTGTACTATCCGATTTTTTTAGCGAATATGCTTTAATTAAATACAGAGTTTTGGTTGAGCTAAAATGGTTTGAAGCACTCTGCGCTGAACCCAAAATTTCAGAGGTTCCGAATCTCAGCCCCATTACAAAAAAAGAAATCGCCAAGATACTAACTAATTTTTCGACAAATGATGCTAAACAGATAAAAAAAATAGAGCTCGAAACTAATCATGACGTAAAAGCAGTCGAGTATTGGTTAAAAAGAAAATTTAAAAATATTCCTACGCTTAGAAAATGCGCCCACTATATACACTTCGCTTGCACATCGGAAGATATAAACAATATAGCCCATGCACTCATGTTGAAAGATTCTCGGGATAAAGTTTTGTTACCTTTTATCGAATCACTGATTGAACAACTTTCAATGATGGCAAAAAAGTACTCAAGTCTTCCGATGATTTCTCGGACACACGGACAAGCAGCGTCACCAACCACCCTTGGTAAAGAAATTGCCAACTTCACATATCGCTTGAGGACTAATGCGGAAACTATAAGAGGCATCAAATTGACTGCCAAGGCTAATGGAGCTGTCGGTAACTTTAATGCTCACATTACGGCATATCCGAAGGTTAATTGGCAAAAGCTTTCTAAATCATTCGTCACGAATTTAGATTTATCGCCAATTTCATATACAACTCAAATCGAACCTCATGACAATATGGCTCAACTCTTTGATGCTTACAAACGATTCAATAGTGTACTTTTAGATTTAAATCACGATTTCTGGGCATATATTTCAATGGGATATTTTAGACAAAAAATCCGAGCTGGTGAGGTGGGATCTTCGACAATGCCTCACAAGGTGAACCCGATTGATTTCGAGAACTCCGAGGGGAACTTAGGTCTTGCAAACAGCTTACTAGCTCACTTATCACAAAAACTTTTAATTTCTCGCCTGCAAAGGGATTTAAGCGATTCAACCGTAATTCGCAACAATGGCGTCGCCTTAGGCTACTCATTCATCGCTTATCAAGCGACAGCCAAAGGGCTAAAAAAATTAGCTGCAAATGTAAAAGTAATAAAAAAAGATTTGGAACACCGGTGGGAGATTTTAGCTGAGCCTATACAGACTGTCATGAAACGCTATGGAATCCAAGATTCCTATGAGGCCCTAAAGGAATTAACCCGAGGAGATCCCAGTATTTCTCGTGAGCGAATGGCGGAATACATTAACGCCCTCCCAATTCCAGAGGAAGAAAAAAGAAAACTACTAGCTTTAACACCAGAAAAATACCTTGGTCTGTCAGAAAAATTGGCTAAATCCATTTGATTTTACCAATGAATTCCTTAAGTTTTTTGCTGTCTAGATCTCAAAAGATTTAATATTATGGGACTGACGGACAGGAAGACAATGCCCAAGATAAAAATACTTATATTGTTCTTAACAAAAGGAATTCCGCCGAAAAAATACCCCGCGTATCCTATTGAACCCACCCATAAAATTGCACCAAATATATTATAAAAAATAAAAGATTGGTATCTCATACTTCCGCACCCTGCAACGAATGGGGCATATGTCCGCAATATTGGGATAAAACGGGCTAAGACCACAGCTTTACCTCCATGTTTTTTAAAAAATAATTGTGTTTTTGACAAATACATAGGGTTAAAAATCTTGCTATTTTGGTTTGAGAAAACCTTGGGGCCCAAGTAGTTACCTAGAGAGTAGTTCAACGTATCTCCTAAAATAGCTGCAATTATCAATAAAGCCGCAGCTAAGTGAATATTTAATCCTCCGGTTGCGGCAATTGCACCCAAAACGAAGAGCAACGAGTCGCCTGGCAAAAAAGGTGTTAGAACAAATCCAGTTTCAAGGAAAACTATAAAAAACGTAAGTGGATATACCCATTCACCATAAGAGTCTATAAAGTTTTCTAGGTATGCATCTAAGTGCAAGAAAAGATCAATAGCAATTTGTAAATTTTCCACAAATTTTATACAACTGCTTCGTCAGTTTTCTTTTGTGGTTTTACTAAATCTTCTCGGGTTACCCCAAGCCAAAGCACTAGAGAACTCGCTACAAAAATGGAAGAATAGATTCCAAATAATATTCCAATCGTGAGTGCAAGGGCAAAATGAAATAATGTTTCACCACCAAAGACTAGAATAGACAAGACCATAAGCTGAGTACTTCCATGGGTAATAATGGTTCTAGACATATTTTTTGTGATAGCGCTATCAATAACAGTTTTAACGTCGGCTTGCTTCATTTTTTTGAAATTTTCTCTAATACGATCAAAAACCACTACGGATTCATTAACCGAGTAACCTAACACTGCTAATATCGCGGCCAATACTGGAAGCGAGAATTCCCATTGAAATAAAGAAAAAACACCCAAGATAATAATGACGTCGTGGAGGTTAGCCAAGATACCCGAAACTCCAAATTTCCATTCAAAGCGCAAAGCTAAATAAATGATAATCCCGATTGACACAAACAGAATAGCGAGTCCCCCGTTTTCTACCATTTCTTTACCCACTTGCGATCCAACAAAATCGACACGTCGGACTTCGACAGTTGGTTCCGCCTTCCTAAGGGCGCTAATTACTACTTCTGACAGCTGCGCTCCTGTTAGATCTTTATTTTGGGGAAGTCTGATGAGCACGAGCCTAGAGTCTCCAAATGTTTGAACGTGAACGTCCTGTAAACCTTTATTCGTTAAAACGCTGCGTACTTTTTCTACGTCAGCTCCGTTCTCATAGCTTACTTCCATTACAGTTCCGCCTGTAAACTCTACTCCCAAATTTAAACCTTTGGTAGATAACGCACCAACAGCGATAAGAAATGTCACAATCGATACAACATTGAACATCAACGCATATCGCATAAAGGGGATAGTTTTTTTTACTCTAAAAAATTCCATAAACCTATATTACCAAAAATTATGAACTAGTAACTTTGCTGGACTTGTGCCAATCCGTATTACCAATAGGCAATCGATCTATCTGCCTTCGGCGTCCGAAAACAAAATTTACCATCGCTCGTGAAACTAAAACTGCACTAAATACTGAAGTTAAAATGCCCAAACAATGCACAACTGCAAACCCTCTAATTGGACCTGAACCAAAATAAAACAAGGCTATACCCGCAATGAGGGTAGTAACATTCGAATCTAGAATCGTGGCCCAAGCCCTCTCGTACCCTGCGGCAATAGCAGCTTGAGGAGTGATGCCCGCTCTAATTTCTTCACGAATTCTTTCGTTGATAAGAACATTTGCGTCAATTGCCATTCCCAGAGTAAGAGCTATCGCAGCAAACCCCGGCAATGTTAGGGTGGCTTGTAACATTGATAACAAAGATACAAGGAGGGTCAAATTCACAACTAGTGCTACGACAGAAAATATTCCAAAAAGGTTATAATAAACCGCTATAAACAGAGCAAGAGCCAAGAACCCGATCCACGTAGACCTGAACCCTTTTGTGATGTTCTCAGCTCCCAAGCTTGGTCCAACCGTTCTTTCCTCAATAATTTCCATCGGCGCTGCCAGAGCACCGGAACGCAACAGAAGCGCGACATCCCTAGCCTCGGTGGTTGTCATTTGACCGCTAATTTGAACTCGTCCCCCACCAATCTCCTGTCTCACCACCGGAGCTGTAACAACCTCAGAGCTTCCTTTTTCCGACAAAACCATCGCTATCCGCCTACCTACATTTTCTCGCGTCGCCCTCTGAAAAATCGATGCCCCACGACCATCTAATGTAAGGTGAACGGCCGGCTCGCCAGTCTGCCCATCGAATCCAGGTTGAGCGTCAGCTATTCTTTCACCAGTTAAGATAATATTTTTCTTCAACAAGTAGGGAACCCCAGTTCTGTCAAACAGCAAATCAACGCCAAATGGCACCTGCCCACTCACTGAAGCTTGCAGTGTAGTACTATCCATTTTTTCCTCGTCTAACAACCTGACCTCTAAGCTAGCGGTTCGGCCCAGAATATCTTTTGCTTTTGCTGTATCCTGAACTCCCGGAAGTTGGACGACTATCCTGTCTTTTCCCGATTTCTGGACTATGGGCTCCGCCACTCCAAGCTCATTTACCCTTTTTCTCAAAGTTGTAAGGTTTTGTTCGATAGCATACTCTTCTATCTGAACAATCATGTCATCTGACAACGCGCATAGAATCTTGAATTCTCCCGAACCGATCAAAGAAGTTATGTTTAAATTCGGGACTTCTTCGACCAAAATATCCATGGAACTGTCGACTGACTGCTGATCCCTAAATTCTACGATAAGTGAGCTCTTCAGTAACGAAATTCCGGAGTAGCGAATACTTTTTTCCCTGAGCACTTGCCGAACGTCTTGACTATACCTCTCGATTGCCTTAACCCTAGCATCCTGCATGTCAACTTGTAGTAAAAAGTGGACGCCCCCCCTCAAGTCCAAACCAAGATACATCGGTAATGCTCCAAGACTACCAAACCAACGGGGAGAATTAGGCAGCAGATTAAGAGCCACTACTACCCCCTCCCCAAGTTCGTTTTGCAACACGTCTTTCGATTGAATCTGAGCATCTGCAGTATCAAATCGCAATTTGATACTAGAATCTTCCCGATAAATTTCAGAAGGATTCATGTTTTCCTCCGACAAAATAGAAATTACCTTATCCATCAATGCCGTATCGATTTTTACCGAAGACCCTGTCGCGGATATCTGAACCGCTGGAGACTCCCCATAGAAATTCGGAACGGTGTAAACACAACCTATACCTACGATTATAAAAACTATTAGATTCTTCCAAATAGGATATTGGTTCATGATTGCATTAAAACCCTGTGATTAGACGATAACTGAAGTCATCCTTAAAGCTCTATGAAGAGGACGCATTTTTGATGGTACCTTTCGGCAGTAGCGTCTCTATTGACGGTTTTTGAACACTGATTTCGGTGTTTTCTGATATTTCTATGGAAACAAATTGATCTCCAACCCGGGTTACTTTACCCAAAGTTCCTCCCCGCGTAACGATCTCGTCGCCTTTCTCCAAGCCTTGAAGCATAGTCTTATGTTCCTTGGCCCGCTTTGTTTGAGGACGAATCATTAAGAAATACAGCAAAACAAACATGAATACGAGGGGAAGCAATCCCAACATTCCTCCCGACTGGCTTGCAGCTTCCGCCTGCGCAAACGCTTCTTTTATATACACGTCGATATTCCTTTTTCTATTAAATTTGCAATTTTCACCGGAATGATATCACGGCATCGCAAAAGAATAGCCAAAATGTTCGTGAAAGTCAGATAAAACTCCATCATTAATAGCTAATCTTAAGTTTTTCATCAACATTTGGTAAAAATACAAGTTATGGAATGTATTTAGTTGAGCTCCCAATATCTCATTATTTTTTTGCAAATGATGAAGGTAGGATCTTGTGAAGTGTTTACATGTATAGCAATCACAGTCCGGATCAATTGGTTTGAGATCATCGCGATACCCAGCATTTCGCAGTTTGATCACTCCTTTTTTACTGTAAACCCAACCGTTTCTTGCATTTCGAGTGGGAAGAACGCAATCAAACATATCGACCCCCAAACAAACAGCTTTTATAAGATCGTTTGGCGTTCCAACCCCCATCAAATATCTTGGCTTTTCTTCGGGCAGAAGCGGGGCTACAAATTTCACCATCCGCCACATATCTGCCTTAGGTTCCCCGACCGACAGTCCTCCTATTGCATAACCATTAAATCCGATATCTAAAATTTCAGAGACAGATTTTGCTCTCAATTCTTCGTACATTCCTCCTTGAACAATTCCAAATAATTCTTGTGTTCGAGATTTATGGGCTCTTTTGCATCTTTCTGCCCAGCGAAGCGATAATTCCATCGATTTTTTGGTATCAATAAAGCTGGACGGAAATTTTGTGCAATCATCAAAAATCATCGCTATATCGGAACCTATCTCAGATTGTATCTGGATTGATTTTTCGGGAGACAAAAAACATGGCCTTCCGTCAATGGGGGACTGAAAATCAACCCCTTTTTCCTGAATTCGCGCAAGTTCTCCAAGACTAAATACTTGAAAACCACCCGAATCAGTCAGTATCAACCGATCCCACCCAATGAAATCATGTATTTTTCCGTGCAATTTGATTATCTCGGTTCCTGGACGCAGCCAAAGATGAAAAGTATTCCCCAGAATGATCTCTGCACCAACTGAATACAAAGATTGAGGTGACATAGCTTTTACTGTTCCATAAGTGCCGACGGGCATAAATGTGGGTGTCTGTACAGTCTTATTAGCAATTGTGAGCACACCCGTCCGCGCAGACTTGTCTCTTTGTTTTATTTCAAATTTCATTCTTCGTTCTCAATGCATCTCCGACTGATACACATTGCATCCCCATAACTATAGAATCTAAATTTTTTTTCTATTGCATGCTTGTAAGCCGCCCGAACTTGTTCTATTCCTCCAAAGGCATATACCAACATCAACAACGTCGATTTCGGCAAATGAAAATTAGTCACAAGCACATCAACAACATTAAATTCATATCCCGGAAATATGAAAATTCCAGTGTTACCTTCAAATGCATTTATCTGGTCTCCATCTGAAATACTTTCCAGCGCTCTGAGCGTCGTGGTACCAACTGCAACAACTCTACCACCCCGCGCCCTCGCTCTTTTTATAAGATCAACTGTTTTCTCGGAAACCGAAAAATACTCCTCATGCATCTGATGATGCGAAATCAATTTACTTCTTACCGGCTTAAAAGTTCCCAAACCAACATGAAGTGTAATAAAACCCACTTCGACCCCCTTTGATTTTATTACATTTATTAACTCCTCATCAAAATGTAAACCGGCAGTTGGCGCGGCAATGGCTCCTGGCTTGCTTCCATAGATTGTTTGATAACGCTTCTCATCGGCCAACATTGAATCCCGGCCCATATATGGTGGGAGAGCAAGCATTGCTACTGCTTCCAATATTTTTTTTATTGGAAATTCAAAACGAAGCAGATACTCCTCACCTAATTTTTCTTCGACTATCGCCTTATACTTTCCAGCGAAAAATAATTCGGAATCAATTTTTATTGGTCTATTCGACCTAAGTAGACCATTTGCTGTTTTGAGCGACAAAATCCGTGTGCAAAGAAACTCTACCACACCGCCTGATTTTTTTTTTCCTATCAGGCGAGACTTGATAACTCTAGTATCGTTCATAATCAGAACATCTTTATCATTTAAGAAAAGTGATAATGATGGAAATAAAGCCTCTGGAAATGACTTTTTGTTTCCAGAAACATAGAGAATCCTGCTATCAGATCTTTTCTTGAGAGGAAAGCGGGCAATTAGCTCGTCAGGTAAAAAATAATCAAATTCTTTAGTTTCCACAACTATGCTTAACCCCACTCAGTAGCGACGTTGATACTTTCTTGTTTATTATCAATTATTTAACACATCCTAATAGTTAGCGTGCAACTAATGTCTAACTCAACCACTACTTCGCACGTTTTATTTGCGCCTATGCAACTATTGCAATTCAATAGTCTACGCAATCCCTTGTTGCACATTGTAAGACGAAGAACGTGCTAAAACCAAACATGTTCTTTTGTGTCACTCGTCTACCAAACTGCGCTTGCTGCTTAATAAGTGTATCTAACTGGGGAACTGTGGGCTTAGATGCTGGCGCTGCGTCTCTACCAATGTTGTACATTGCACGTTGAACTACAGCTAACTTCACACTCTGCTTACTTGTAGTTCTGCTGTCATCATGAATCTTTTCGTTGCTACGTGACGTAACTAAGCGTGGAAGCGAAAAAATATCTGCACTCAAGCCGCCGCCTACTTCAAAGCAAATATCTCTATCTAACCAAACGCGAATATTGCAATCACAGTGCAGAAGCTCTTGCAGTATCTCTAACGCATCTTCACAAAGACTTTCACTCTTGCTGTAGAACTTCTTAGCAGTAAAGTGCTTGCCTTTACTACTGTAGCCTTCTGCACGATTGTAGTTAAAGGTAGCTTATTTCAGCTTTTCTTCGTATCGCTTTAAGTCGCTTGGCTTGTCCTTAAGTTCTTCACGCAGTTCTAGCTGCTCTTTCCATTCAGATTCTATCTGTGCGTACCCTTCCTCGCAAAGCCATGTCTGAAGCTGACGGTTTTGCACGTTTTCT
>PAHB01000090.1 GCA_002704665.1 Pseudomonadota bacterium | reverse complement strand
CTCCACAAGGCAATTTATAGCCGCCGCAGCACCAGCCACAAGCCAAATCCCTGTCAGGCCAAAGAATAGTGTTTTGACAGAAATCAATTCGGTAGTCGATAGGAACATCCCGATCGCTGCTGTGAACACTATCAGAGAGACAACTCGCGGTTTTGTGAGCTGAATTAGCCTTCCCAAGCGGGCAAAACCGCTTTCAAAATTTATGTATAGAAACATGTGAATTCATGGGCTATTTTTTAATCGTGATTTTAGCATTACTAAAACCGATAGCAACACCCCTGCCATCGTATTATGCGCCACTGCTGCAAAAAAAGGCAGTAGATAAATAACATTAATAATTCCTAAGGCGATCTGGACGCTCAAAACAACTATAACTAATGCTCCATCCCTCAATAAGTTCGGATTTCGGATTAACTTATAAGCTAAGGCCACTAGGATCAATGAGACAACAAATGCACCTAGTCTGTGTACCATATGAATAGCGGTAAGGCCTGGGTGGGATATATCACCGCCATCTGCATTTTTTCCCAGTTCTCGGAAGATGTTAAAGCCTTCTGAAAAATTCATATCAGGAGTAATGACATCATGGCAGGTAGGAAAATCAACGCAAGCTAAGCCAGCATAATTGGTACTTACCCACCCCCCAAGAATGATTTGAAGGAAAACTGCAACCACTGCGAGTGAAACAAGCTTGTGAATAACACCTAAATCAGAAATTTTCGGTAATCGCGGCCGATAATATCCAACCATGTAAGCTAAGAGGCCCAAAATCAACATTCCACCTGCCAGATGAAGTGTCACTACAGCAGGCTTTAGTAACATTGTCACCGTCCATTTGCCTAATAATCCTTGAAAAATAACTGCCAGCACTAAAAAAAACGGTACGTTCAATTTTCGGCTAAATTTTCCCTGCTTTTTTTGAGTGTTTTTGGATGAAAAGCTTTTTACGAAGATAGCAATAATCATTATTCCAACTACTGAAGCCAAATATCGATGAGTCATCTCAATCCACGCCTTCTTCGCGGTAACAGGACCATTCGGGTTGTTCAATTCCGCTGCGATTATATCGCCTTTTGCACTTTCGGGAGTTAACTTTCCGTAACAACCCGGCCAATCCGGACACCCCAACCCGGCATCTGCCAACCTAACGTAAGCCCCAAGTGATATAAGAGTCAGTGTGACTAACGTTGTAGTTATTACGATAAGTTTTATCGAACATTTTCTAACTAAAAAAAAGAATATTCCGATTAAAATCATAACCCAAATCGCCATATGAAATAATTCTAGAGAAAACTGCCACAGATTATTTTCCATAATATGGACCTACCTATCCCCTCGGTATTTTATCGCCTTGGATACTTTTAATAATTTTTTCAAATCTTTTTTTAGCTTATTAGGATCTGAATCTATTGAATAACGCATCATTAAGTTTCCAAGTGGGTCAACTAAAAATAGGTTTTTTTCTGGTGGGGTATTGTCAACCCCTGTGAACAATAGGTCTTCATCGGCAAGACGCATTAACTCAGTGCCAACAAATTGTCCCAACAATTCATCTGAAGGCTGAGCGAGATCATTAATAAGCCACACCCTCCCTACACGTTCCATTTCTCTTCCCTGCGCCAAGCGAATTTGTCGAAGCCAATAAAGTTTTTTTTGGCAAATTGAATTGCAGTTTCCACTATCCACTATAAGCAGCAACCATTTGCCTCTTGATGCGTGCATTAATTCCTCGACTTTATCGCTATGTTTATTAAAAAAGTCGGGGAGCGGTTTTGGATCCACCAAATCGCCGTAATTGACTAGTTGATTGGGCGTCCAGTAGAAAAACAAACCAACTGCCGAAACAAATGGGAGGACGCATATAGCTAATATAAGCCACAACGTAAGGTTACTTTTCTTTTTTTCCAATTTTTTTTCTCTCCCACACCATGAAATAAAAATACAAAACCACTATCAAGCATGCGAAAAGAAGCCACTGCCCCATATACATGTAATGAGTGTCTATACCAAACTCTGGAGTTCTAAACGAGTTAGCCATTTCAGCCTGCAGATTCTCCTCATAGATAATAAGTTTTTTTACATTCTCTCCGAATTTTTCTTTGACCGCTCCTACGTATATCGCAGGCCAGAGTTTTTTTTCAACGATTATATCGCTTAAAAGAAAGACTTCATCTTTTAAAAAATCAAGTTTCCCAACGATTGGAACAATTTCCGTTGGTATAGTTCGGTTAACATTTGGAATTCTGCTCGACCCCCAAGCCATCCATCCACGATTAACAAGGATGATTTGTCCATCCGCAGATCCAGTAGCATTCTGTGAAATTTTTAGCGGAACGATAGTATCGTAGCCAACGACACCATTAACAATTTTATTATCCACAAAAATGACTTCATCCCGAAGAAATCTACCTCGAACTAAAACCCTTCTATATCTGGAATCATCAAAGGTAAAAATATCGCTATTAATAAGATCTAAAACGGGTAGTGTTGAATTGAGGTTATATTTTTCAAGCAATCCTTGCTTGTATAGAGCTCTATCATACTGCCAATTTGCAGCGAGAAGAGTCAAAAACAGTCCTAAAACTGCCACAAGACTAATTAACGCATTAGGTTTTAACCTTTTGTATTGATGAGATTCCATATAGAATTATCGCAATGCTTGGGATTTTTCAAGCTTAGCTTAAGGCTCTGCAAATGAAATACATAGTAATTATATTTCTGATTATAATTTTTGGCAGCTTGGGATCAGCTTTATTCTATCTGGTTAAGGACAAAGGAGACGGGTCAGACCGAACTGTAAAAGCCCTTACCTTCCGAATTGCGCTGTCTTTAGCTTTATTTTTGATGCTGATGGGCGGATACTATTTTGGCATTCTCCCGAACGAAAAATTATAGCCAATACACCACTACAAAAAGTCCCAACCACACCACGTCAACGAAGTGCCAGTACCAAGACACCGCCTCAAAGGCAAAATGGTTACGCGGAGTAAAATGACCGTAAATTGACCTCAGCAGCATCACAATCAACATTATAGTGCCGATGGTAACGTGAAAACCATGAAACCCTGTCAGCATATAAAAAGTTGCTCCGTAAGCTCCTTGCTCGAGTGTTAAATTGAGATCTTTATAGGCGTGAGCGTACTCATATACCTGAAAACCTAGAAAGACTACACCAAGTAACACCGTAGCTAACAAACCCCAGATTAGCTGCGCTCGTTTTTCCTTTTTCAAAGCCCAATGAGCCCACGTGACTGTTACTCCCGAGGATAAAAGCAGTAAAGTGTTAAAAGCAGGTATTCCCCACGCTCCCATGGGAGTAAATTTTTCGGAAAGCCCTGGACCCGAAATAGGCCAAGTATTTTGAAAATCAGGCCAAAGCAGAGCTTGAGTGTCTGCCTCAGCAAGCCACGGCAATGACAAAACTCGCATATAAAACAAGGCTCCAAAAAAGCAGGCAAAAAACATTACCTCGGAAAAAATAAACCAACCCATAGCCCAACGATAAGAAACATCTACCTGTTCGTTATATTTTCCACTTTCACTCTCACGAATGACAGTACCAAACCATCCAAACATCATGTAGGTGATGATCGCTGCCCCCGTCGTCAAAACGACCGTCGCAGTCGCCCCGCCGTCGTTCATCATAAGGACGGCACCCAAAGCCAAAAAGAAAATACCAATGGAGCCAACTATGGGCCAGTGAGACGGGGCTGGTAAATAGTAGCCTCCGGTTTGCGAACTCATTTTTTACACCTCCAAATATTTTTCCCCAATTCAATCTTCATAAACTTGATTATCGCATTTCCTAGCCAACAATGGAATCGGCTCATAAAAGTAATCGGGACTAAGAAATAACAAATATTAACTACCGTCGTTTATAGCTCCTCTTCCTTCAACTTCAAACATCGTGAATGAGAGAGTTATAGTGTGTACTTCTGATGGAACCTCAGGATCGATTACAAATACGACGGGTAATTGACGAGTTTCGCCAGCCCGAATTTCTTGCTGCGTAAAACAGAAACAATCTAGTTTCTTTATATACCGACTAGCAAAGGCTGGCCCATAGCTAGGAATAGCTTGCCCTAGAACGGAAATATCTGACGGATTATGCAGCTCATACATTACTTCGATCAGCTCCCCAGGATGAACCGTCTTTTTTGACTCCAATGCTCTTAATTCCCAACGCCCCCCTCTCGAATTAGAGTCAAATTCTACATTTATAAGACGAGTATCGTCTATCTGGGTGTTGCTCACCTCATCAGCCTTTACTACCTGATTTAAGCCAGTTACATCACATATCTTTTCGTACAAGGGAACCAAAAGATACCCAAAGCCAAACATCATAAATGCCATTACCACGAGCTTACGCATCATACGTTGGTTAGCGTTTCTTTGATCCTCAATCATAAAATAAAAAACTCTCTGAATATGAAAACAAAGAAAAAACCCGCCGCTATAGAGGCAAGTATCAGTCCTGTAGCTTTGTTTCGTTTGTTTTGATCCATATTTTTTGAGATATGTAAACAATGGAGAGGGTTAGATTTTCCCTCCCCACTTGCTAAGTTTTAAGACCCGTTGTTACTTAACTTGGGGAGCTTTCTCAAAGCTGTGATAAGGGGCTGGACTAGGAAGATGTGTCCACTCCAAAGTATCTGCTCCTTCCCATGGTCTCTGAGGAGCTTTTTCTCCATACTTTATCGCCTTCAACAATACATACAAAAAGAAGACCTGAGATAAACCAAACCCGAACGCGCCTATTGAAGATATCATATTGAAATCCACAAACTGTAAAGAATAATCAGGAATTCTTCTTGGCATTCCCGCAAGCCCCAAAAAGTGCTGGGGGAAAAATGCGACATTGAAAAAAACGATTGACAACCAGAAGTGTATTTTCCCTAACTTTTCGTCATACATTTTGCCTATCCATTTTGGTAACCAAAAATAAACACCAGCAAAAGCCGAAAACAGAGCTCCAGCTACCATAACATAGTGGAAATGGGCAACTACGTAATAGGTATCGTGTAGCTGGACGTCAACTGGGACAACCGATAATACCAAGCCAGTAAATCCGCCAAGTGTAAACAAAAACAAAAAGCCTATTGCGAACAACATTGGAGTCTCGAAAGTAAGTGACCCCTTCCACATCGTCGCAACCCAATTAAATACCTTCACTCCTGTTGGAACCGCGATTAACATCGTTGCAAACATATAATACAGCTGAGCCTCTACTGGCATTCCCACCGTATACATATGATGAGCCCAAACAAGGAAAGATAAGATTGCTATGGAAGCTGTCGCATATACCATTGAAGGATAGCCAAAAAGCGGCTTCCTCGAAAAGGCGGGTAAAACCTGAGAAACTACGCCAAAGGCAGGAATGGCGATAATGTAAACCTCTGGATGACCAAAAAACCAAAAAATATGCTGGAACATCACCGGATCTCCTCCTCCGGCAGGGTTAAAGAAATGCGTACCGAAATGGCGGTCGGTTAGTGTCATTGTAACAGCTCCGGCCAACACCGGCATTACCGCAATCAAGAGATAAGCGGTGATGAGCCAGGTCCACACAAATAACGGCATTTTCATCAAAGTCATCCCCGGAGCTCGCATATTTAAAATCGTTGTAACAATATTAATCGACCCCATAATCGAAGACATTCCCAAAATATGGATAGCAAATATGGTCAGATCCATCCCCATGCCTTGCTGAACAGTTAACGGAGCATAAAGCGTCCAGCCAGCCCCGGGTCCCCCACCCGGCGCAAACAAAGAACCAACCAAAAGAATCGCCGCCGGAGGTAATAACCAAAAGCTCCAATTATTCATCCTGGGGAAGGCCATGTCTGGCGCCCCAATCATCAGCGGAATCTGCCAATTGGCGAACCCAACAAACGCAGGCATTATGGCTCCAAAAACCATGACAAGGCCATGCAGAGTCGTCATTGTGTTGAAGAATTCTGGACGAACCAATTGAAGACCGGGCTGAAATAATTCGGCTCTTATTGTAAGAGCCATGACACCACCGACTAGAAACATGGTAAAGCTAAACCAAAGATACATCGTTCCAATGTCCTTGTGGTTTGTCGTGGTTACATAACGCATCAGACCTGAGGGTGCGTGATCATGGCTATCATCATGCGCGTGTGCCGCTTCCATCTAACTCTCCTTACAAATTAATCTAACTAAAAACATCACTCGGAGGGAACCTAGTTTGCTCCCGCCACCAACTCATCTTTTCCACCAATATGTCTACTTGCCACCTTATTCTTTTGCTCAGAGACCCAAATATCGTAATCTTCCTGGGTAACAACGTGAACGACGATTGGCATAAAACCATGCAATTTCCCACATAATTCTGCACATTGCCCTCTGAAAACCCCGGTCTCTTCAGCTTTGAACCACGTATCACGAATGAAACCCGGAACGGCATCTTGTTTAACAGCCAACGCTGGGACATACCATGCGTGGAGCACATCATTGGCGGTTGTGAGAACCCTGACCTTCTTACCAACCGGCACTACAACTGGATTATCGACCTCTAAAAGGTAGTTTTCTGTCTTCTTTTCGGTACCATTAATTTGCTCTTGCGGAGTCGCCAGCGTGCTGTAAAACTGAATCCCCTCGTCCAAATACTCATACCCCCATTTCCACTGATAACCAGTCGCCTTTATGGTCATATCGGGTGTCGAAGTATCTCTCATAGCCAAGAGTGTTTCAGTCGCTGGCCAGGCTAAACCCGCTAAAATAAAAAATGGTATAACAGTCCAGATGATTTCGACGGTAGTATTTTCGTGAAAATTTGCTGCCTGATGCCCAACGGATTTCCGATGCTTAAAAATTGCATAGAACATGAAAGCAAAAACGCCAACAAAAATAATCACACAGATCACCATGACGATGACATGCAGTTCCCGAATATCATGGGCTAAAAGCGTATTGCCCGGCTGAAAATCCATATTCCACGCTGCAAAACTTAGGCAAGGTAGAGCTAAAAACAATAATGTACCTATTAATTTAAATTTACTTGAAGCCACCTTCATACTATCCCACTCTTTCATAAAAAACCCTAAAGTCTTCGGTTTCCCACAAGGCGACGGATATCGCCAGCTAATTTTTTTTTACCATTATCACCCAAGAGCTTTCCAATCTCCAAATCTACTCCATGACTTCGGAGAATCAACCGCATTCTACAACCCGGTCGGCCGTCCTTCAAAATAACTTGGACCCAATCGGTATTAAATGTTTCCTTTTTTACATTATGTCCATTTCTAAGGTTTACCGAGAGAATGTTCCCCTGCATATGAATATGCTCATGGTCCTCCTCGTGAAGCTTTAGCCATTTCCAAGCTAGGAAGAGTCCTAGGCACTCTAAGCCAGCAAAAGGCAAAATTGGCCATGCCCCTAAAATAGTAAATATTACTGATATGGTTAGTGTCAAACAACCGATGGACAGAAAGACAAAGTTCCGTGAAACAGCAGAGACCGCGTGCACCGCTTGCACGGAGTTAAAAACAATTTGTGAACTATCCATATATTTACCAGAATGTGTGTCGCGAAATAAGTCCGTAAAATTTGAAGCATCATCAATTTAGCATATGCATGCACACCAAACAATATTAACAACTTATAAACAGACGTTTATAAATTTTTTGATTATTAACCCCCTTTTTTTATCTCGATGGTAGGAAATTTAGAGGTCTTCATATGCTCTGGAGCCCAAGCGTGCCCGTAAACAACCTCGAAAGTGGCCGGTAACTTACCAGCTTCGTTTCGAAATTTTTCATAGTTTTTTTCGATATTGACCCAAGTTTCGGTGCTAGCATATCCAGTAGCGGCCTTACGACAGCTACCACAATTCCTAAGTTCTTTGACTAATTCTTTCAGACCGCGATACGTCAGAGAAAATATTTCTACGTCAACCACCGGCCCGACAAAACCCGCCTTCAACAAACTATCGCCTAAATCATGCATATCCGGAAAATCGTTAACCAACCCGTCACATCGAGCCTCTTTACTCGAGGCGCGGAGTTCCATTAGTGTATCTTGACCCATTGTGGCGAAAACGAACAATCCACCGGGACAAAGGACATTACGTATATTCGAAAAAACATTGGGTATTGAATATACCCAATCCAAAACGAAATTTGCCCAAACAAAGTCTATTGATCCTTCTTTGATAGGAAGGGTATCTAGGTCTCCACAAATCTGATTCACGCCTCTAGAGAAGGGCCAGATTTTTTTTTTACTAATTCTATGTGAATGCGCGAGCATTTCATAAGAAATATCCAGTTCAATCAATTTTTTAACTGAAAATTTGTCAGATAAAATTGTCTTTGCGTAGCCCGTACCGCTTCCTATATCCAGAATATTAGCCGGGTTTATTTTGAAAAGATCGAGTCGCTCTATCACACGCCGACCGACTTCCCTCTGCAATACAGCGGAACCATCGTAAGTCAAAGTGGCTTTATCAAAAGAATTCCTAATCCGTCTTTTATTTAACATAACTTAAGAAAATTACTACCTCGATGTTTTTTTGATGAGTCAATCCTCTTCTTTTGGTGATCGATCTAGAAGTTTTTTTACAGCTTCAGGCGGCCTAACTCTACCTTCCAGAATTGACAACACAGCCCTCGTAATTGGTAAGTCAATATTGTTAATGTCCGCTATCCTTCCAAGTTCTCTCGCCGAGCTGACTCCCTCCGCGACATGGCCCAGACTTTGAACAACCTCTTCCAATTTTTTTCCCTGACCCAAGGCCATGCCGAGTGTTCGATTTCTCGATAAGTCGCTCGTGCATGTTAAGGTTAAATCTCCAATACCAGATAAGCCTTGAAAAGTCTTTGACTGACCGCCGTAGAACCTACCATACCTCGACATTTCGGAGAGCCCTCGTGTTATGAGGGCAGCTCGGGCACTTTGTCCAAGTTTTAAGGCATCTGCTATTCCCGCTGCTATGGCAACAACATTTTTTATGGCTCCCCCGACTAGTACGCCACGGACATCCGACGACAGGTATAACCTCATGCGGCTGCTATGAATTAACTCCACAACAGATTCACCAAAAAGTCTATTCTCAGATGCCAGTGTGAGAGCAGCGGGTAGACCCGAAGCTATCTCTTTGGCAAACCCTGGACCAGACAAAACCCCGAAATAATTCGCCGCCCTTGTTTCCTCCTCTACAAAAATCTGATCCGCAAGCATCATCGACCCCTGCTCAAAACCTTTACTCAGAACCACAAAGCCGGCATCCGGAGAAAAGGACAAAGCCCTTCTGAGAGTCTCCCTCATAGCTGAAGCCGGTACCGCCAGCACGATTAACACAGCATTTCTTATCATCGATTCAAAATTACTCGTGATATCAAGTCGTTGAGGGAGTTCTATACTGGGAAGATATCGCTTATTCTCTCTTTCTAGGACCATCCGATCAGCTTCAAGAGAGTTTCTACACCAGAGCGCCACCTCTTTCCCGCTGTCACAAATCACCTTGGCAACAGCTGTCCCCCACGCACCGGCTCCAAGTACCGCTATTTTCTTCATTTTTGTCTCTAAGCTTGGGGATGCTCAATCACTTTTTTTTAACAATTTATCGAGATCACCGTTGTTATAAGCTTCGTATAGATCATCCCACCCCCCAACATGCTTCGAGCCTATAAAAATCTGTGGAACACTTGTCCTTCCTGTTAGCCGACACATTTCATCCCGCGACTCTTCATCCCGCTCCACATCAACTTTATCAATTTCATCGACGCCTAACTTAGTAAACAATTCCTGCGCTTTTCTGCAAAACGGGCACGTCGTCGTGTAGTACATTTTAACATGTTTCGTCATATTGTTTTCTCCATGGGTAAATTGGCTTGCTGCCATGCATTGACCCCGCCACGGAGTATTATGATGGACTCAAAACCATTTTTTCTCAATAACATAAAAGCATTTACGGCTCTCGAATTATTGCTACTGACCAGAATTACTGTTTTGGTTTTGTACTTTTCAATTTCCTTTATCCTTTCCGATAAACCTTTGTCCGGGATATTTTTTGATCCCAATAGGTGCCCCTGACCGAACTCATCCTCCGGCCTCATATCAACGATAAGTGTTTTACCTTTGTTAATAACTCTCACTATCTCAAGAGGCTCTGCTTCGGAAACTGCATTCATTTGCTTGCTGATCCAGGGCCAAATTAAAAAAAGCATGCTGCCAATTGCTAATACAAACAATCCAATATTTTCAATAAAGAATTCCACAATGCCTCCATGTTTTAGACATCTATTTTATCACTTACTATAAGACCTTCCAAAATCAGATTGATAGAAATTGTACTAATACCAGATTTGAGTTCTTTCTAGAATTCACGTTTTTGTTTTACAATCGAGGAAGATCACGAGTATCTTTCTTTTCAAGAACGGGAGAAGTTGCCTACGATGACAATAACAAAATTAGTTTTCCTCAGACACGGTCAAAGCATCTGGAACAAAGAAAATCGGTTCACAGGATGGGCAGATGTCGGATTGACCAAAGAGGGTGAAAAAGAGGCAAAAAATGCAGCATTTTTAATTAAATCAGCTGGCTTGAATTTTGACTACGCCTATTGTTCGGTATTAAAACGGGCAATAAAAACATTATGGATTGCCTTGGAGGCGTTGGATGCTTCTTGGATTCCTCAGGAGCTTTCTTGGAGATTAAACGAAAGACATTACGGTGCTCTCGAGGGACTAAATAAGGCCGAGACAGCAAAAAAATATGGGGAAAAACAAGTAATGATATGGAGACGAAGTTTTGGAACCCCGCCTCCCCCTATAGATAATGAAGATACTCGCTCACCGCATTATGACCCACGATATACTTTTCTTGAAGCAAACGCTCTGCCAAAAACTGAATGCTTGGGAGACACTATCGATAGGGTGATACCATTTTGGGAAAACGTGATCTGCCAAAGAATTCGAAGGCGAGAAACAATTTTACTTGTATCTCACGGGAACACTATAAGAGGACTAATCAAACATCTTGATAAAATTTCAGATGAAGAAATTATGAACCTCAACATACCAACCGGAGTGCCACTAGTATACGAATTTGACGAGAACATTAAGCCCACTCACAAATATTTTTTAGGTGATCCTGAAGAAGCCCAAAAGGCTGCCGAATTGGTGGCAAATCAATTAAAGATTGATGGGTAAATTTGAAAATAAAATAGCGATCACCTTACTCGCATTAATACTCTCCACAACTATATTTCCAAGGGCTAGCTCAGCCGAGTCGATTGAACAAAAAAAAATCGATAACTTGAGACAGAAGATAGAAGATAAGCAAAAAGATCTAAAGCAATCAAAAAAAAGACAAAAAAAAATTTATCGGGATTTGAAAAAATCTGAACGAGCCATAAGTAAAACAAATTTAAAACTTAACAATATCGCGAATAAACAGAAAAAAATTCATAACGATCTGCAGAAATTGGAAAAACGGGCAAGAGTTGTAAGAAAAAATATAAACGCTGAGAAACGACTTCTTGAGCAATTTGTCTACCACCTTTACGTGAACGAAGATAATGGAGCTACAGCTTTAAAAATACTTCTCGGACCGCAGGAAAATAGTCAAAAAATGCTTGAAATCAGATACTTATCATATATTTCAAAATCTCGCAAAAAATTAATCAGTAATTTGCGTGATAGTCTTACAGATCTTGCAACAATAACAGATGAGAAAAAAGCCACAGAGAGTAAGTTATTAAAGATCAAAACAACTGAAACTGTTCAGAAAAAAAAGCTACTTGAGGAGAAAAAAAAGAAACGTAAAATCTTAAGTAAGGTCAAGGGCGATATAAAAAGAACAGAGAAGGCTTTAAAGAACGACGAACGCATCCTAAATAAAAAAATTCGAGAGCTTGCGCGAGCGGCAAAAAAAAGAGAGACAAAAACAGGAATTTCAAATACTCAGTTACCAGACGCCAGTCTAGATGGGAAGGCTTTCCGAAAATTAAAGGGTAAACTGCGCCTTCCGACCGTAGGTGTCTTGAAACATAGGTATGGAACTAGGCGGGAAGGTGATATTCTTTGGAAAGGGGTTTTTATCGACTCAAAACCGGGTCAGCCGGTGAAAGCTATCGCATCGGGGCAAGTGGTATTTGCCGACTGGTTAGGAGGATTTGGAAATTTGTTAATTATCGACCACGGAGGTGGATACCTTAGTCTGTATGGGAACAACGAAAGTTTGTTAGAAGAGGTTGGCAACACCGTTAAGGCAGGCGAGACCGTAGGAACTGTAGGTAATACTGGGGGAAATCGCAATTCGGGTTTATACTTTGAGCTTCGATACAAGGGCAAACCCTTTAATCCATTAAAATGGGTGAAACTTTGAATGTTGTAATTTGCTCATACAGAGTCACTTTGTAGTTTTTTTCGTTCGAGAAGGAGTTAAAGATGTTCCGTAAGTTCCAACCTTTTTGGCTGTTAGTAATAGGCGCTATTCTTGGTATTTTTATAAGTCTTAACTTTTCGGCACGAGCCGATAGGTCTACTACTGGTCCGCTCCCCATTGACGAATTAAGAGCCTTCACTGAGGTGTTCGGCAGGATAAAAAATGATTATGTAGAAACTGTTGATGACAAAAAATTAATTAAAGAAGCTATTAATGGAATGCTTTCGGGGCTAGATCCCCACTCGGCTTACCTCGATGCTGATGCGTTCAAAGAATTAAAAGT
>PAHB01000089.1 GCA_002704665.1 Pseudomonadota bacterium | reverse complement strand
TTTACTATAAAGACATGACCGATTTAAGTGGACATCCGATTATCAGAATTTGGAAAAAAGTTGGAGGTTAAGATTGATGACGGAGAGATCTCCGAGTTTCCAATAGACGTTGAGTGTACTCATTATTTATCAGCAGAAGGTATAGATGAAGATTAGCGGTACATGCTGAGATAAAAAGAAATTAACTTAGGGATGGGACTTGAAGAGTTAGTCACTCCTAAGGATTTAGAAAAGTTACGTAGCAAATGTTTTCGATAAATTAACTGCTATTACTACGTATGCTGCTTTTAACCTCGCTTAGTTCTAGCGTGGAGTCCGAGTATAGATGCAACGTGCTAATACTAATCCTAGCGGAGTTTTTTCACTGTCTTTTTAAAACACTCATAATTTCTTGAACTTTTTCATCAAAGTTTGAGTTATCTTTTAGCGATTGCCTCAGGCAGGATTGAAGGTGTTTTTCGAGTATTTTGCCCTCAACTGTGGTGATAGCTTTTCTAACTGCCTTGACTTGGTTGAGAATGTCGACACAGTATTTTCCTTCGTCTATCATTTTTTGAATACCACGAATCTGCCCTTCAATTCTTTTGAGACTTGTCGTCTGTGCTTTGTGTGATGGGTGTTTCATAGTTTATATAATCTTTGGGACTATGTATGTAAAAAAACTTCCGAATATAAAAATGGCACCAGAGCCAAATACTATAGCTTTTGATAATCTCCTGGTTTTCATGCACGCTTGGGCTAAATCTGGGTCTGTGGGACAAGGCATTTTGCTAGTCTTAAAATTAACGTAGATAGCCAACAGAATTAGAATTCCAGCAACGATGGACAAGGCAACCTTGTATTTTGAGATTTCAATTAATATTGGAAACATTCCGAGCAATGTTACCAACGAGGCGCCTGCTCCTAACGCAACAAAAAGTGCAGGAAGAGCACAACAGACAAGTGTGGTAGATGAAGCAAATAGCGCTATATAGCTGAAAGATGAATAGCCTGGTTTGTAGTTTTGATCCAAATCCGACATCTAAATTTCGCGAACCTCCATTTTAATTGGTTCTTGCCCATTCGCTATTATCTTGTCACTTATTTCATTGTAGTCAATGTTTTTCTCAGCGTTGTAGACGATCATTAACTGCCCTTTCTCGAGATCAACGTCCAGATCAACTACAAGTTTATCTTTTTTGAAGGCTTTCTCTAAACCTCTTGCACAAAAATCACAAACCATCCCCTTAACACCTACTACAGCAACCTTAATGTTCGATAACCCTGCCGTCATTTTTTTTAGCTTACTCTCATCGATCTCAATATTTGCCGATATTTCACTCCCCCCATTGGATTGAGCATGGTCATGGGCATGGTTGTGGTCCGCATTCGCCTCGGTATGACAATTATTCGCAACAGCTGGTAAGCTGAAAAATGCGAGAATTAAAACAATCGATTTCATATTTTTCTCCTAAGTTAAATTACTTTCTAAAAGCGATACATGAGATGCGCATCCCACTTTGTATTTTGACCATAACCGGCTTCCACCAAAAAACTTCCTTTAAAAAACCTCAGCACTGGATAAGATTTCCAGTTGTCCATCGCGGAATTCCTCATACTTTTTACCATTAACCAACTGTGAAGGTCTCCGTACCCCCCAAGGTATGGAGCAATGCCTAAAAGTACGAATCGCTCAAAATCGTTTTGAGAGTCATCCACGACTGTTTTCTTTATTCCAAAACCACTGAAGAGCCTTCTAGTTTCCCAATCGCCATGTATTCCATAGAAATAGTGACCAAATCCATTTGATGAAATTCCCCCTTGAGCATAAAAATTACGTTGCGATGATTTCGTGTTCATTCTGTTGATAAGTCTAGTTGACCTTGCGTACGCGTATTTTTTGTTAATTCGTTTATCGATTACACTTTCAATCCCAACTGAGTATTTAAAAGTAGGGGAATAATGATAATAAAGGGAGTCATAAGACGCGTTCGATTTGGACATGAAAGTATGCCCCCCTGGGTAAGAGACCGGCCTAGCATGGACAACATTTGAAATAAAAAGTGTCAACAGAAAAATTAGAAAATTTACTATACCCATGTAGGGTATCTTAAAGAGGAAAATACGCTTAGTCAAATATTTTCAAAAAGCCTGATTAACACTTTAATGGGTTATTCTTACAATACAGGCTTAGCCAGCTATTTATTTGCCAAAAACCCTACAAAGGTGATTGCAAGTTATTTCGAGACAAAATCTTGAGTTATTTCCTTCATAAAGAGCCGCTGGCTGATGGAGCTGGAAAACACGGATCAACTCAAGATTTGTTGCTACTATTTTGAACTTTTAAATTCTCAAACGAACAAACCTATCTCGTGTTATTCTTTTATATTATTTATTTTTAATAAAAAAATGCCCTCGGTTAGCGTATATTTAAAGATTCATTTGATTGCTTTATGCCTTATGCTCACGGGGCTTGTATATGCGGAAGAACCTACCGAATCTCCACCTTTCAGGGCTTGGTGGCCGATAGTAAACAAAGAACTCGAAGCTGGTACTAGAGGATTTGCCACAAAAGACAGTGCGCCTGAAAAGAATAACCTCGGTAAACAAAAATATGGTCTCGGAGTTGGATTTACCGATCGTTTTTTTGTTGAGGTTGAGGGTCATTTAAAAAAAGGTGTGGATGGTCGTAACCACTTTAATGCATTTGAAATAGAATCGCGATACGAGTTCACGGATACAAAAGCCTTCAATGAAACTGCTAATCCAATCGATATCGGATTACTTGTAGGAATAAAGCTGCCCAAAAAACTTGCAGACCCTTACGAATTTGAATCAAGACTCCTTCTTTACAAACGAGCTGGGCGATTGAGAAACACTTTCAACTTTATTATAGAAAAAGAATTCGGTAATGGTGAATCAGGGCAAATTGAGGTTGGCTATGCAAACCAATTCCGTTATAAGTTGACGCCGAATATTCAACCAGGTTTAGAGTTTTTTGGTCGTTTTGGCAAACTCGGGGATCTATCTTATTCGAAGCAACAGCATAATCTAGGTCCCGGTGTTTTTGGATTTATTCCAGTAAAAAATGGCATCTCTCTTAAGTACGAATTTGCGTATTTATTTGGAACCACCGAGTCTACTCCTAACAAAACATTGAAATGGTTGACAGAATTTGAGTACAGGTTTTGACTCCAACAGCTGCCGCTAAGGCCGATTAGGGTTGTTTCTTCAAAAAATTAGTATTTTTTACCTATCCTAGCAATCGGGGTATTATTGTTTGATAAACCATAACTGGTGTCGTGGAGACAGGTATTCAGATGGACGTGTTGAAAGAACCTAAACTAAAATTAATAATAATAATACTGTTGTTAATCTCAGCTCCAGTATCAGCGGAGTGGATAAATTACCTTACTGATTCAAATGGAAACGAGTATTTCTACAATAACACTCAAATAAACCGGACTTCAGACTCCATGATAGTCTGGGAAAGAGTGCGTCATAAAGTTCCGTTACTTGAGGTAATCGGAAGTAGTGAATCGCATATGCATATAGGTTGTGAAAGGAAACAATTTCAGCAATTTAAAATATCGTTTTATTTTGATCAAAATTGGAAAAATCAACACGGTAAAACAGGAAATGATAAAAAGAAAAGAGAATTTGTTCCGAGCTCTTCTATGGAATACCTAGCAAAATTATTATGTAGATAATAATAAAATGATCACGGAAAAGTAAATGAATAATCTAATACAAGAATACATGGAGGTACATACCCAAAGAAAGCTGTTGGAAGCAAAGATTGATGACGGAGAAATATCCGAGTTTCCAATAGACGTTGAGTGTACTCATTATTTATCAGCAGAAAGTATAGATGAAGATGAGTGGCGCATGCTCAGATACAAAGAGATTACTTTAGAGATGGAACTTGAGGAGTTAGTCACACCCAAGGGCTTAGAGGAGTTGCGATCTCAATGCTTTCAATGAAAAAAATATCATTAATACTCTTTTATTGCTTTTTACTATCAGGATGTGCAACCACTGTTGCAATAGTTGATCTTGCAGGCGCCACAGCGGTCAAAGCTGTCAAAACTACTGTAAAGGCAGTAGACGCAATTACGCCGGATATTGTTGAATAACACACTCAGCGGTTTTCAAATATATCGCAATGGGGAAAAGGCATTGCCAAAGTGTTATGACATATTAAAAGAGAGGGCTCTAGCCCCCTCCTCTACTACTACTTCCTATTTTTTTTGTCTTGTTGCGGTTTAGGTTTATTTTTCGCGTGCTTTGGTTGAACCTTCAATTTCGGATTTGATAACACCCAGCTCTGCATAAAGATTGAATCGTCTGGACCGATGGGTCCTCGCCGAATAATTTTTGCCATATCGATCTCTCCTATTTAGCCACGTCGGCAAATGCCCAAGTGTGGCAATTTGAATTAAATCCACCCATAAAAAAACCTACACCGCAGGTAGGGTCGACTCCCTGTGGTATTGCCTTACTGGCGACATCGCTTTTCAGCTCACCACCTTACCCAGAATCAGCAGGTTGGCGTGGGTGTCGACCCAATTCAAAAATGTACTTACGTTCTACTCTGTTTTTTCGATAAAAAAATAAGATTACATCAGATTTTACGAGGTGCTTTCAAAAATAGTGCCGTTGGAACTCTAATTAAAAAAATCCTTGGGATTACTACTGCATTGGCGAATGGAAAGATAATAAAAAAACATGGGAAAGGGAAATAATCAAAAGACAGCCTAGTGTCTTGTGTCAAAGGGCGAAATTCCTAGTATTAAGGTTGGGGGGGCTTGGCGGACGTGATAGACTTTTTATTTAATTGTTGTGTTGGGTGGTTAATTAGCTGCCAATTAATCTATTACATAAATTTATAAGGATCGTTATGACCAACTCCATTCCGTCTGTGGCTTTACAATTACAATCGTTAATTCGTAACGAGGGCGAGTTAGTAGTATCATTAGCCGAGGTTGGGGTGCCCGAGCCTGAGGCGAATGAGGTGCTTGTTCGCGTAGAAGGCGCACCAATTAATCCGTCTGACTTGGGACTACTCTTTGGCGCTGCCGATATGAGCGCTGCCGCTATGTCTGGCAGCGGTGAACAACCTGTCATTACTGCACCAGTACCTGAAAAAGCGATGAAGGCTATGGCTGGCAGACTCGGCCAACCCATGCCTGTAGGTAATGAGGGAGCTGGGGTGGTAGTTAAATCTGGCAGCTCCGCTGCTGCTCAAAGCTTAAACGGTAAAAAAGTCGCCATGCTCGGGGGGGCAATGTATGCTCAGTATCGTTGTATTAATATTGATCGATGCCTAAAACTCCCTGATGACGCATCGACGGCAGAAGGGGCAAGCTGCTTTGTGAATCCAATAACCGCTCTTGGTATGGTTGAAACTATGCGTAGCGAAGAACACAAGGGCTTGGTCCATGCGGCCGCGGCATCCAATTTAGGTCTAATGCTCAACCGAATCTGTATCATGGACGGGATTCCGTTAGTTAATATCGTACGTAAACAAGAGCAGGTTGATTTGCTGAAATCCCAGGGAGCAAAATTCGTTTGTAATACCGAATCTCCTGATTTTTTAGCTGAATTAACTGATGCGATTGCTGCTACTAATGCTACCTTGGCTTTTGATCCCATCGGAGGAGGTAGGTTAGCGAGCCATATACTAACCAGCATGGAGGCAGCTTTAAATCGTAACCCGATGGAATACAGCCGTTATGGTTCGATAACGCATAAACAAGTTTATATTTACGGCATGCTAGATACATCTAAAACCGAAATTGTGCGTAATTTTGGTTTTTCGTGGGGAATGGGTGGTTGGCTATTATTTAACTTCTTAGCAAAGATTGGATCGGCCGCAGAGGATAAGCTGCGCCAGCGTGTCGCAAGCGAATTAAAAACGACTTTCGCAAGTCATTATTCACATGAAGTCTCTTTAGCTGAGGCTTTGCAGATAGATGCGATTAAGGCATACACAAAAAAGTCTACAGGTGCTAAGTATTTAGTGAATCCGAATAAAGGGTTTTAGTTCGAGCCACCCCCGATAGTTTCTAAATGGACAACATGAGAATACTGCTAATCGTGATGGCCATCTTGATAGCTTTGGTTATGACCTTCTCTAACCAAGTGTTGGCAGACCGCTTTTTGATGACCGATGAAGAAATTATTCAGACTATCATTTATCAATCTATAGCGAGTTATCCCGGCACTAGTGTACCCCCTTATTACCGATTCAATAACGGAAGTCGATGCGGTAATCAAGGTGCGTACTCAAAAATTAGCGGCTGTTACACCATATGTTTAAAACGTGATGTGACCCGTGAGATAATAGATAAATTCAGGGGGCGAGCTAGATGAAATCCCTAACACTATTACTGGCGACCTTATTTGTTTTTTTCTCTCCGGTGGTATTGTGTGAAAAAGTTGACAGCGACAATTTAGTGGAACGAAAAGGTCTGCTCTACAAGAAGTTCAGCGACGAACCTTTCTCTGGCACTGTTTGTTGCAAAACTAGAGGAAAAGTCATAAAAGGAAAACTAGAAGGCAGGTGGACTATATGGTTTGAGAATGGACAGTTGAGTGCGGGAGCTTATTACAAGAAAGGGGAACTAGATGGTCCTTATGAGAGTTATTACGAGAATGGTCAGTTAAGTTTGAGAGGATATTATAAAAATGGGAGGATGATAGGTAAGTGGGAAATGTACAAAGAAGACGGGACTCTTGAAGGAGTGCCTGATTTTGATTTAATGAAATAAGGTAAAAAATAACTTGCTAAAAAATTAAAGTTTTTTTAGAAGCCTCTCCATATTTTTGTTTATTCCTCTCAAGTTATTTTCTATCCGTGATATATCTTTTTTCATTTTCTCCATTTCTGATAACTCTTGCTTAGTTGGTTTCTTTTCATCAGTAGCTGATTTTACCTTTGCTATATTTTTTCTACCTTTCACAGAAAATATTTTTATTTCCCGACTAATTCCTTTCATCTTAATCGTCTCACGCTCTTCGACTTCTATAACATCCTGAGCATGGGCGTAAGTTTCGTATGACATTAATATGCCATCAGCATCAGCACTAGACTCTAGCCTCTGCGCGACATTCACCTCACCACCAATAATCGTATAAGTAAGCCTCTGCTCGCTACCAAAGTTACCAACGTTACAATATCCCGTGTTAATGCCCATTCGAACTTGAAAAGGATCGGAAAACCCCTCCTTACTCCATTTGTCTTGTAACTCTTTCATTCTTTGCTGCATTGTTAAAGCCATTTCAACGCAGGATCTAGCGTCATTTCTCTCCCCTTTACTATCAGGATCGCCGAAGAAGACCATCATGGCGTCTCCAATATATTTATCAATGGTAGCTCCGAATTCCAGTGCGATCGCAGTCATCTCCGAAAAATACTCATTGAGATAGTTTGTTAAATCCTCAGGCTGTAAACCCTCAGAGGTGGACGTGAAATTCGCAATATCGCTAAAAAATATTGTCAGTTTTTTTCTACGGGTGGTAATTCTTGACTCTGAATCCTCCTCTAAAATAGATTTATGAATCTGGGGTGGAAGGTATTTTCCTAATTGAACGGACAATTTTTCTACTTGATTTCTCTGCTTTTGCGTTTCTCTCAACACTACCTTGACAAATTCTTGTTCTACCTCAAGCCTTCTAATAACCTTTATCTCGTTAATACTCTCTTTCTTTTTTCTAGGTTTAAACTCAATTTTCCATAGAAACTCTGCCCAATGATCCCCCTCTTTTGATTTTGATCTGATAAACCTGATTTTATAGTCCCAATACTTGAAAAGTGGCACTAAAAGACAATCCATCATTCCACGAACATAAGTATGGTGTCGCAAACAATTAGCCTGTGTGTATTTATAATTGAAAATACCTGCTGGTTGGTAGCTCAACGAAGCTCCATATCTTCCATCATAAATCTTAGTTGCAGTTTTTGAGGAATCGCCCATCACACGCCTGACTTCTTCCATGTGATTCTTAAGGCTTTTTATACTCCCATTCACTGGGTCGTCAATAGTCCACCTTTTATCCTTCAGGCTAATCCATTTAAGTGTATTCGCATAACCAAAAGCAAATAACGCTTGATCCCCATAAATTTTATGAGCCTCGTCATGTAAAGCAACTCTTATATCCGACGAGTACTCCTGATTTTCTTGTATTTTTTTTATACCCCATTTTGAAAGTATTCTTTCCGGAGAAATCCCAATATTTGTTAACGAATTAATTGTTCCTAACAATGCGATACCCGGCAAAGTTATATCCTTATTACCTTTTGCGATATTTTTATCGGTCTTCATATATATCGCCTTTAACTCGACATTCTTCGATTTTTTTTTAGAAGTATTTCCATATTTTTATTCATTTCTTTCACGTTATTGTCTATCCTCGCCACATCCTTTTCTAACTTCTCAATCTTAGACTGTTCTCTCCTCGACGGTTTCTTCTTAACCTGAAAACCCTTGCTCTCCGAATTAGTTTTTATCCCGGTCACCGAAAACACCTTAATCTCTCGACTAATTCCTTTCATCTTAATCGTCTCACGCTCTTCCACTTCTATCATATCTTGAGCATGGGCATAAGTTTCATAAGACATAAGTATTCCATTGGCATCAGCACTCGC
>PAHB01000088.1 GCA_002704665.1 Pseudomonadota bacterium | reverse complement strand
TTTTGCGGCCTCTTGGCCTACGATGTGCTTATCTAATTCGTGTACAATTTCTTGAGGGGTCATTGATGACATATTCGTATCTGTTAAAGGAAATAGAAGTGGGATAAAATTTATAAAATGAACTGCCTAGTCTACTCGTCAAGAGTTTCAATGGTGCGATTTTGGTTGGTATAGATGCAGATATGCCCTGCTATTGTAAGCGCTTTTTCAACAATTTCTTTTGGTGTAAGTTTTGAGTTTTCTATTAAGGCTTGTGCTGCTGCTTGTGCATATGATCCGCCACTCCCAATTGCTATCAAACCATTCTCAGGTTCAACTACATCGCCATTACCGGATAATATCAGTGACGTTGTATTGTCAGCAATTGCTAGCATAGCCTCTAATCTACGGAGAACTCGATCGGTTCGCCAGTCTTTTGCCATCTCAACTGCTGACCGCATGAGGTTACCTGAGTGTTTTTCAAGTTTACCCTCGAAGCGTTCGAAAAGGGTAAATGCATCTGCAGTTGCGCCTGCAAATCCTGTGAGAATTTGTCCGTTATAAATCGTTCTTACTTTTTTAGCAGTAGATTTTATTACGACATTGCCGAGGGTAACTTGTCCGTCACCACCTAATGCAACTTTTTTCCCACGTCGAACTGATAGTATGGTCGTGCCGTGGAGGTTCTCAGAGATTTTCATAATTGAAGAACATTTTTTGTTAATATCTTCTAAGTATATCGTTTTTACTTTTTACTTCACAACTTATACTCGAATTTCAACCACCATTTTTTTTGGCACGAGGGTGTGATGCATCATAGACTCTTGCTAAATGATCCCAATCTAGATGGGAATATATTTGTGTAGATTTAATGCTTTCGTGCCCAAGAAGTTCTTGGACAGCCCGTAGGTCACCACTTGATTGTAAGACATGACTAGCAAAAGAATGGCGAAGCATGTGTGGGTTTACCGGGACATCAAGTTGTTTTTGGGAGGCTAAAAGTTGTAATCTACGCTGAACTGTCCTCGCAGATATCTTTGTTCCTCGAGAGCTCAAAAATAAAGACTTGTTATCGGCATCCTTTATGGTTGCCCTAACTTTTAGCCATTGTTTTAATGCTGAAATTGCAGCCTTACCAATTGGAATAATCCTTGTTTTGTTACCTTTCCCCAAAACCGTTATAGTTCGGTCATTTATGTTGATGTCCACGATTTCAATATTAACTAGTTCAGACAATCGCAAACCTGAGGAGTACATTAGTTCAAACATAGCATGATCTCTCACGCTCAGTGAATCAGTCGTTCCACCCTCTAAAAGTGAAACCGTTTGATCTACCGATAAAGCCGAGGGCAATTTTTTTTTGCCCCTAGGCGCCTTAACATTAGCGCAAGGGTTAGGATCTATTTTTAAAAACGAGAAAAAACTCCTCCAAGCTGTCAAACGGCGCCCGATTGATCGGCTGGCTAACCCGTTTAACGACATCTGCGAAACGAACTCTCGTATTTTATGGGTTTTAAGTTTGTATAGATCATCCGTTCCAATAAACTTCTTCAAAGCTAGTAGGTCTTGTTGGTAACCATTAATAGTATGAATCGAGAGTTGTCTGTGACGTTTTAGAAAATCCAAGAAAGATTTAACTTCAACCATGAAAATAAGATCCTTTTTCACATCAAACGCTGGATATTAGCGGATAGTAACTGCATTAAGCGTTGCAAATAAACACTATCTTTCTCATCGCTATAGTAGTTTTCATGAGGACTTCCTAGGGCTAAAATTCCAAGGGTTTTACAAGTTTTGATTGGGCAGTAAACGAAAGATTTTATTTCGGAAATATTTTTAAACCAACCCACTGATATTTGAAATGGGGCTTTAGTGTAAGTCGGACCGTTTAGCTTTTCTGCTAAGGTTAGCAACTCTGATTCAGGGTCGATTAAGTCATTCAGCTCTTTATCTTCGATCCCTGTTAATCTTAAAGCAAAATGTTTGATCTCGAACTCGGTTCTAAGTGCTTCACAAAAATCCTTTACCAATGACGCTAAATTATCAGATTTGACAAGATTAATGGTGGTTTTATGGATATTCGTCGCCAACTTATCATTTTGTTCGGCTGTTTCTATAAATTCTGCGAGTATTTTTTTTATCGAAGCATTTTCCTGTTGTAAGTTTTTAAACTTTCTGTCGCTCAAGGAAATCACATTACTTCGATCGTGTTGTTTAACGTTAATCAACTCAATTAATTCCGGATGGTCAATAAAGAAGTCTGGATTTTTTTTAAGGAAATCGGTGATCATTTTGGCACTTAACTCGTATGAGCCTAAATTTGAATTCATATAGAAATCTCTCCACAAAAAACTTGTCGCGCAGGACCAGTAAGAAGCAAGTTTTGACTCTGATCAGACCAGTTAACTGTGAGTTGTCCCCCGCGCGTGGAAACCAGTACCGGGGATCGAGCCAGTCCCCAGATTATGCTTATTGCAGCCGCAGCACAGGCCCCTGTTCCGCAGGATAAGGTTTCTCCAACACCGCGCTCCCATACTCGAATCGATATATGGTTTTTATTGATTATTTCAACAAAGCCAGCGTTACAAGAGTTTGGAAAAAAATCATGCTTTTCAATTACTGGACCTTGCGTTAGCACCGGAGCTAAGTTTACATTTTCTACTATTTGTACCGCGTGAGGATTACCCATAGAGACAGCACCTATTTTTATATTTTCTTTTCCTATTGGCAGCTGGTAAAAACTTTTTTTTCGCGATGCCTTGAAAGGGATTTTCGATGGGGAGAGTTCGGGGAAACCCATATCGACAGTGATAGCTTCATCCGGACCATCTTTTATTGTCATCACGCTATTTTTAGTCTCCACTTTAATTTCTGTTTTTGAGCACAGTTGCTTATTCTTGACAAAAAGATATAAGCACCGAGCACCGTTGCCACATTGCTCTGCCTCACTTCCGTCCGCATTGTGGATTCTGTAATTAAAATCTATTCCTGGTTTTTTGGATGATTCAAGGAGAAGAAGTTGGTCAAAACCAATTCCTTTTTTTCTATCACTAAGAGTTCGAATTTGGCTGGGTTCTAGATCGATTTTTTGTGTGATACCGTCTATCACCATGAAATCATTTCCCGCCCCGTCCATCTTGGTGAATTGTATATTTTTCATTTAATAATAATTTTTAATTAAGTTTATATATTCTAAATTTTATATTGAATATGTACTTAATTCTATCAAAGCACGTAATTCTCGTGAGATAAAACAAATAGTGACTAATTCTTTCAAGTTTCAAAAGAGAAATCTGTTTATTAGTAAAAAGGCGGTTCGTCAGCAGGGCGAGTTTTAAATCGCTTGTGCACCCAATAATATTCTTCTCGTGATTGATTAACGTGGCTTTCAATAAATTCATTGATATTTTTTACGTCACCCTCTAGATTGTTGGTCGGGAAGTTCTTCCAAGCCGGCAAGAATGTAATTTTATAGCCGTGAAAATTCGGTTTTTTCTTGATGATCACAGGTACTATAGTGGCTTTTGCCAACTGCGCTATTCGGGGAGGCGCCGTTGTAGTTGCGCACATGACACCGAAAAAAGGAACAAATAAAGAGTCCTGTGGTCCGAAATCCATATCTGGTAACAAAAACAGTGGAACGCGAGCTTTTAATTTTCTTATGACTTTTTTGAGATTCTCTTGCCTTGAGTATAATTTTGGATCACTAAAGCGTTCCCTTTTTTTCTTTAAAAAGCTATCAAAAACTTTATCTTTTTGGTGGCTATAGATCACGACTGCATCCTTTTCCATGGAAATTCTGATTCCAAGTATTTCTACCCCAACAAAATGGGGCGCCAGTACGATAACAGGGTTGTGTTGGTCAGCTTTTTCAAAGTTTTCCCATCCTTGAATTTCAGCTATTTCCTTAATTTTTTTTCGGGACCCCCACCAAGCAATACTCGTAAACGCTAATGCGTTGCCCAAGGCCAGAAAGTGTTTTTTTACTAATTTTTTTACTTGCGTCTCCGTAAGGTCAGAGAAGCAAGATGAAATATTTTTTTTGACTACGTTTCGTCTTTCGTGCGCAAGAAGCAAGAACCCCAGCCCCAGTACGGCGCCAAAAACATTTAAGACGGGTTTTGGAAGAAAGTGGATTAACCAAAATATTGCCAATGCTATACGCGTAATCATTTTTTAAAATATCCCTTTAATTCGGCATCATGAGCGTTTGTATCTGTTATAAGCCCAAAGATATTGAGATGGATACTTCCTGACAATTGCTTCTATTTTTCTATTCATTTTTTCGGTATTGAATTCGCCTTGATATTCATCTATTGGTTCAAAAAAAAGATCAAAACCTGCGCCGTTTTTAATCCTTACCGCGTAGGTAAAAACTATAGGAGCTTTCGTTCTTGCGGCGAGTTGCTGCACCAAGGTCATTGTATAGGCTGGTCGACCAAAAAAATCTACCCATTTTCCATCCCCTTTTTTCGGAACTTGATCTGGCAAAATCCCCACTATCTCTCCCTTTTTTAAGGCCTTGAAAAGCAACCTTACGCCTCGTAAGTCTGCGATAGCTACCGATTGGTTGACACCGCACCTTCCTTCTAGCATTGGTGCTGTTAAAAACCTTTTGTGAGGTGGTCGATAGAGGGAAGTTATCCGCGTAAATTCACTAATGAAAACAGGAATAATTTCGAAACCTCCCAAATGAGGAGTGATAAAAATGCCACCCGTTTTCCCAGATATGACTTGTTTTAGATATTTCTCTCCGTGAATCGTTCGAACGCATGAAAGAACGTCTTTTTTCGGTCTAAACCAGATAAAAGGCAGCTCAAAAAAACCTTTTCCAGTTTCACTGATATTTAGATTGATCAGTCTTGTTAATTCCTTGTCGTCGCATATTTTACTTTGTTTTAAGTTTTGTTTTATCTTGCCGGGGTAACTCGCTGAAGCTAGGGCGGCGCACCAGCTAGCCCAAGAACCCAATAGGTGAAGCCAACTTAGTGGCAAGGTCGCCAATAATTTCAGTACAAAGGAAAGCGCCATAGGAGGTCAATAAACGTCACTTGTAAGGTTTGTGGTATAATTATACTGTTTTTTTTCGATTATATAACGATATGTCCGATTATCTATTTACCTCCGAATCAGTCTCAGAGGGTCACCCTGACAAGGTTGCTGACCAAATTTCTGATGCTGTTTTAGATGCTCTGCTTGAACAAGACAAATTTTCCCGGGTAGCCGCTGAAACCTTGGTAAATACTGGGTTGGTTGTTTTGGCGGGTGAAATTACCTCCCAGGCAACCGTAGATTTCCAAGAAGTAGCTAGAAGCACTATCAAGCGAATAGGTTACGATGATACTAAATCCGGAATAGACTTTAAGGGATGTTCGGTTTTGGTAGCCTATGATAAGCAAAGCCCAGACATCAAAATGGGCGTTGACAGTGCTCATGATGATCCTTTGAATCAAGGGGCAGGAGATCAGGGTTTAATGTTTGGGTACGCCTGTAGCGAAACTGATGCTTTTATGCCCTTGCCAATTTATTTGGCTCATCGTTTGGTGCAGAGACAATCAGAGGTCAGAAAAGATGGTCGTTTGCCTTGGCTTAGGCCGGATGCTAAATCTCAAGTAACGGTCAGGTACGTTGATGGTTCTCCCAATTCCATCGATACTGTGGTGTTATCTACGCAACACGCTGAGGACATGGGCTTGGAAGATATTAAAGATGCTGTAATTGAAGAAATTATCAAGCCCGTCATACCAGAGGAATTAATCAAGCAAAATATTAAGTTTTTGGTTAACCCAACTGGCAGGTTTGTGGTAGGAGGTCCCCAGGGAGACTGCGGTTTAACGGGAAGAAAAATAATCGTTGATACCTACGGAGGGGCAGCTAGACATGGCGGGGGGGCATTTTCGGGGAAAGATCCGTCCAAAGTTGACCGATCAGCCGCTTATGCAGCAAGGTATGTGGCAAAAAATATTGTCGCATCTGGATTGGCAAAAAAGTGTGAGGTACAACTTTCTTATGCAATAGGCGTTGCAGAACCAACTAGTATTAGTGTGTCAACTTTTGGTACAGCAAAACGTAGTGATTCTGAAATCTCAGAGATTATACGTGAGCATTTTGACTTAAGACCCAGAGGTATTGTAGAAATGCTCGGTTTATTAAAGCCGATATATGAGAATACAGCAGCCTACGGCCATTTTGGCCGAGAAGAGCCCAGTTTTAGTTGGGAAGCACTAGACAAGGTGGATGCTTTGAAGGCTTAACATTATGCCGTAGCAAAAGGCCAAGGGTTTTGGTTGGGCGAGGAACTAAATGTTTGTAAATTGAATCTGATTGCCTTTGTTATTGAAAATCAAGGAGCGCTGCAACTTCCAAATATACGGAGGCTAGGCTTGGTTTAAACAAAACTGTGCTCATCAAGAAACTTTATTTTTTAAGGAGATTTTTCATTGAAAATAGTATCTGAGGACATAGTTGAACTAAATGATTTTCATGTAGCAGATTTATCACTTTCTGATTGGGGCCGGAAAGAGATCGCGATAGCGGAAACGGAAATGCCGGGACTGATGGCAATTAGAGAAGAGTACTCGGAGTCGAAACCGCTTAAGGGGGCTCGCATTACCGGGTCCCTTCACATGACGATCCAAACCGCAGTGTTAATCGAGACACTAATCGACCTTGGTGCAGAGGTCCGTTGGGCTTCTTGCAACATATACTCGACCCAGGACAATGCAGCTGCGGCGATGGCATCGACAGGAGTTCCTGTTTTCGCCTACAAAGGGGAGTCATTAAAGGATTATTGGGCTTTTTCTCATAAGATCTTTGAGTGGCCGGACGGTGGCTTCAGTAATATGATCTTGGACGACGGAGGAGATGCGACCCTCCTTTTACACCTTGGTACGCAAGCAGAGAGTAACCCAAGCGTGTTAGAAAACCCTTCAAGCGAAGAAGAGGAAGAGCTTTTTAAGGCGATTAAAGAAAAGCTTGCCATAGATCCGAAATGGTATTCATCGAGAATCTCCGAGATTATCGGAGTCACTGAAGAGACTACCACAGGAGTCAAAAGACTATATCAAATGGCAGATGAAGAAGATCTTCATTTTCCGGCGATTAACGTCAACGATTCAGTAACAAAGTCGAAATTTGACAATTTATACGGATGTCGGGAATCTCTTGTCGACGGCATCAAACGGGCGACCGATGTTATGGTCGCGGGCAAAGTCGCTGTGGTGTGCGGTTATGGTGATGTCGGCAAGGGTAGTGCCCAAGCTCTGAGAGCATTGTCAGCTCAGGTTTGGGTTACGGAAATCGATCCCATTTGCGCACTTCAGGCTGCGATGGAAGGCTTCAAAGTCGTTACGATGGATTATGCGGCGGACAAGGCAGATATATTTGTCACAGCGACAGGAAATTATCATGTAATCAATCACGATCATATGCAAAAGATGAAAAATGAAGCAATTGTGTGCAATATTGGGCACTTCGATAATGAGATAGATTGCGCGAGCCTTCAGGATTATCGTTGGGAGAATATTAAGCCTCAAGTTGACCACGTGATATTTCCTGATGGAAAAAAAGTCATACTCCTAGCTGAGGGGCGCCTGGTAAATTTAGGCTGTGCCACCGGCCATCCCAGCTTTGTTATGAGTTCTTCATTTGCTAACCAAGTCATTGCTCAAATCGAGCTCTTCAATAACAGCGCAGATTATCCCGTAGGGGTTTATGTCCTACCCAAACATTTAGATGAGAAGGTTGCTAGGTTGCATTTAGCCAAACTGGGAGCGGAACTGACGGTTTTAGATGAGGAGCAGTCGAAGTATATATCTGTTTCTCCTCAGGGACCATACAAGCCGACCCACTACCGCTACTAATATATTATCTAGAAGATATTTAGCAACGAAATACGAATAGGCTGTGGCTCTAATTAGTTAAACGACTAGGCCACAGCCTCGATTTTACGATTGGCAGGATGTGAAGCATACGCCTTATAAGCTGCCGCCTCCGCTAAACCAACCTCGGTGTCTGCTCCCATATCTGAAAATACGGTCTCCAAGGCGCATAAGGCAAGCATCACATTTTCCATTTTACAGCTGTATCCCATAATTCCAAAACGCCATATTTTACCACTTAAGGAACCCAACCCGGCTCCGATTTCAATGTTATATTCTTCGAGTAGCCTTTTACGAACTTCTTTTTCGTCGATATTTGGCATAACGGTAACAGCGTTCATCTGAGGTAGTCTGAAAGATTCTTCTACTAGAAACTTTAATCCTAATTCTTCCAGACCAGCCTTGAGAGCTTGATGATTTCTTCTGTGACGGAACCATGAGTTCTCCAACCCTTCTTCTTGAAGCATGAGCAATGCTTCGTGAAGTGAATAAAGTGAATTCGTGGGCGCTGTATGGTGGTAGGTTCGGGTGTTATCTCCCCAATATCCGGAGAGAAGATCAAGATCTAAAAACCAACTTTGAGATTTTCTCTGTTTATCTTTTTTTAAGTCTTCCATTAATTTATCGCTAAATGTTATTGGCGAAAGCCCTGGAGTGCAAGAGAGGCATTTTTGGCTACCTGAGTAACAGGCATCTATTCCCCACTCATCAACTAAAACCGGAATACCAGCAAGCGATGTTACAGCATCCATGATAGTGTAAGCGCTGTATTGATCGGCTATTTTCGCAAGCGTCTTGGCATCAGACGCCACTCCCGTTGACGTTTCTGCATGCACAAACGCTAATACTTTAACATTTTGATTTTGTTTAAAAGCTTTTTCAACTTTGTCAGTATCAACCGGGGCACCCCATTGGTCTTCCACAACTATTGGAATTCCACCACATCGCTCAATGTTTTCCAGCATTCTGCCGCCAAAAACCCCGTTTTTACACACGATTACTTTATCTCCAGGCTTTACCATGTTGACGAAGCACATTTCCATTCCGGCTGACCCCGGCCCGGACACCGGGAAAGTCATCGAGTTTTTAGTCTGAAATGCATACCTTAGTAATTCTTTAAGTTGATCCATCATTTCAACGAAAACCGGGTCAAGGTATCCAATTGTTGGTCTTCCCATAGCTGAAAAAACCCGAGGGTGAATTTCCGACGGACCGGGCCCCATGAGGGTTCTCTGAGGGGGGTAGAAAGTGTTAATTTTGCGGCTTGGTTTACCAAATTTCATTAACTATCCTTAATTAATAGGGAAATAAAAAGCCGTCCATTTTAACCTTGAAGCAAGCCTATTGAAAGAAAAATCGTGTTAAATACCCGAATTCGAAGACAGTTGATTAATTTAAGTATAAACAATATTTAAACAGACTCTTGTCGACTAGTTTTTGTGATGGCTTATTTTTTTTTAAGATCTGAAAAATTAAAAGCTTCCGAGTCCAAAAGGTGGGATGGCACGATTGTTTGAAGTGAGGAGAAAATTGTCTCCTTCCTGCCAGGGTGCGATTTTTCCCAGTTTGCTAACATTTCTTTTATTTTATATCTTTGTAGGTGAGTTTGGGATCCGCAGAGGTTACATGGTATTATTGGAAACTTATGTAATCTTGCGTACTCGCCTAGATCCTCTTCTTTGCAATATGTTAGTGGTCTGATTACCACATGTTTTTTGTCGTCCGATAAAAGTTTGGGCGGCATGGTTTTTATCTGTCCACCGTAGAATAAGTTTAAAAAAAATGTTTCGAGAATATCATCTTGGTGGTGACCGAGAGCTATTTTATTAGCACCTAAATGCTCCGCTGCCTTATAAAGTGCTCCTCGTCTTAATCTCGAGCATAAGCCGCACATGGTTTTCCCTTCGGGGATTATTTTTTTTACTACAGAGTAAGTGTCCTGTTCCAAAATTTTAAAAGGTATTTTTCTGTCTTTTAGGTAGTTCGGTAAAACGTTTTGGGGAAATCCAGGTTGTTTTTGATCTAAATTTACAGCTATTAATTCAAAGTTTATCGGTGCATATGTTCGTATAGCAATCAACAGGTCGAGCATGGCAAAGCTGTCTTTACCGCCGGAAATGGCAATCATTAACATATCGCCATCTGCTATCATGTCGAAATCAAAAATAGCCTTACCGATTTGTCTTTTTAATCGTTTTTCGAGTTTATTTTTCTCTCGTGCATTTTTTTTTGAAAAAGAGTTCACTAATTTTTGTTTATTTTTCTCTATAAATTTTTAAACCGACTCCGTCACAATTATCGTAAATATCCGGTTTTTCGCTGGATACTTCAACGGCAGCAACTGATTTTTTGGACAAACAATACTGCGCTATTTCCTCACACAGTGTTTCTTGTAAATTGAAATGATGTGATGATGCTATTGCAACAATTTTATCTCGGATTATATCGTAATCTAATGTCTCAGAAATAAGGTCGCTGCGGATTTGGTGATTTGAGTCAAGAATTAATTTTGCATTAATAATGACTCTTTGCGGTTTTTCTTTCTCAATGTCGTGTATTCCAATAGAGGACAATACGACTAGGTTTCTAAAAAAAATGTGGTTTTTATTCGGTTGATTTTTCATGCGCATTAGATTTCGATGTATAGTAGGAATTCAATTCTCAAATTGAACATCACGTTTTGTAGGATACATGTGCTGTCCTCCATCAACAGTGATTGTAACGCCTGTTACTGCAGGCGCCTTCACAAGATATTTTACAGCTTGTACAAGGTCTGATACTTCAGAGCTTTTTCCTAGTAACGCGCGGGAGTGAGCTCTGGCAAAATTTTCTTCAGTCTGTTCTCCACTCAAGAGAGTTATTCCAGGAGCAACACCGCACACCCGTATTTTAGGTGAGAGGGCAAGGGCAAGGGTTTTGGTTGCATTCTCTAGCGCTTGCTTACTTAACGTGTAAGAAAAAAAGTCCGGATTGAGATTGAAAACTTTTTGGTCATTAATGTTGATGACGCAGCCTTGCGTATTGGAGGGCAGCTGATTGTTAAATCCACGGGCTAATTGAATTGGAGCTCTCAGATTTGTGTGTAACGTTTTGTTCCACGTCTCTTCTCTAAAAGTATCAATATCATCATATTCAAACATTGACGCGTTGTTTATTAGAAGTGAAAGGGGCCCTATTAATGAAGTACACCTATCGATTAGTTTTTCGGTTTCGGGGTAGCTGCTCAAATCACATGGAATGGCGCAAGCATCAATGCCATAATTTTTTACCTTTTCTACTAAGGACTCCGCTTCGTTAGCAGACTTCTGGTAATGAATTGCAACATCCCAACCGTCTTGAGCTAACATATCGACTATGGAAGCTCCTATTCTTTTTGCGCTTCCAGTTACTAAAGCTGCTTTTTTTTTCATCCTATCATCACCAAGCGTTTTTGCTAGTATTTTTCTTACAGATTACTATTTATACGAGATTTTATTTTACCCTATAAAAATGAGTTTTTATTAAATTATGATTAATTCGAACCTGCCACCTCCTGATCAAAATATGGAATCACGGATGACTAACCTATCTGCACTTATTAAGCAGAAGATAATAGACCAAGGGGGATGGATTACTTTTGCAGAATTCATGGAATTAGCACTTTACTCACCTAGCTTGGGCTATTATACCGGTGGGGTGGCCAAGTTTGGACGAGAGGGTGATTTCGTAACAGCTCCAATTATTAGTAAACTATTTGGCACTACGCTCGCTCATCAGATAGCTCAAATACTAGACTATACTCCTGGACGGCAAATATTGGAGCTAGGAGCAGGGGATGGTTCGGCGGCCGCCGATATTATGTTGACCCTTGAGAAGCTTGACGCTCTTCCCTCAAGCTATGGCATATTAGACGTTAGTCCATCTACATGCGCAATGCAGAAGGAAATCTTATCAAAGAAAATTCCGCATTTATTACATATTTTCGAGTGGTTATCTGATATTCCTGAAAAATTGAACGGAGTGGTTTTTGCTAATGAAGTTTTTGACGCCCTGCCCGTAAACCTTATAGAGCTGACCGATTCCGGTGTGTGGGAAAAAGGTGTGGCAATTCAGGATAACGGTTTCAGTTGGAGTAATCGCATTGCGTCACAAAAAATATTAACTGCACTTAATAAATTAGAACTACCCGTTCCATATACGACTGAAATTAGTTTAGTTGGCCAAGCTTTGATGCATCGGTTGGCCAAAAGTTTGGAGAAAGGTGTAATTATTATTATTGATTATGGCTTTAGGGAAGAAGAGTATTATCACCCGCAGAGGGTTTCAGGTACTTTAATGTGCCATTACAAACATCGTGCCCATCAAAACCCTTTCACAATGATTGGACATCAAGATATAACAAGTCATGTAGACTTCTCCAGACTTGCAAATATTGCGAAGAATTCTAATCTTGACGTTATAGGTTTTTGCTCTCAAGCACAATTTCTAATCAACTGCGGAATAACCAACTTGTTGCAGAAACCTGATGCGAGTCAGATTCAAAGCTCTTTAGAGGTTTCTGCAGAAATCAATAAATTATTGTCTCCTGCTGAGATGGGTGAGTTATTTAAAGTTTTGGCTATCGGAAAACAGATAGATTTCCCTATAATGGGTTTTTCTAAACGCAATAGAAGGGAACTACTTTGAGCGATATTTTACGTACTCCGGAGGAATGTTTCACCCAAATTAAAGATTATGAATATAAATTAAATTATTTCAGCGATTTAAGAGGTTATGAGGGGATAAGAGTTCACTACTTAGATGAAGGGGTGGAAAATAATCCGGGAGAGGTTTTTTTGTGCCTGCACGGTCAACCAACGTGGTCTTATATATACAGGAAAATGATCGCAGTTTTTTTAAAATCAGGGCATCGCGTAATTGCTCCAGATTTGATAGGTTTTGGGCGATCCGATAAGCCTGTGGATGACGCCTTGTATACCTTCGACTTCCATCGAGAGATGCTGATTTCTTTCATCCAGAAACTTGAAATCGAGAATTTAATCATCGTTTGTCAGGATTGGGGCGGACTACTTGGTTTAACCTTGCCAATGGAATTTCCGGCAAAAGTTAGCAAATTGGTGGTTATGAATACAATGTTGGCTACCGGGGATAGGGAGTTAAGCACGGGTTTTAAGGCCTGGAGAAATTGGGCAGCGAGCAACCCCGATATGGACGTGGCAAAACTTATGAAAAGGTCTTGTCCGGAGCTAACAGATAACGAAGCAGCTGCCTATGGAGCACCGTTTCCCAACATTAGATATAAGGCAGGTGTTAGGCGCTTTCCTCAATTAGTCCCGGAATTTATGGATTCTCCTGGTGCAGAAATTTCTAGAGCAGCGAGGGATTTTTTCTCGAAAGATTGGAAAGGGCAGACTTTTATGGCAGTGGGGATGCAAGATCCTGTTTTAGGAGCTCCGGTAATGGATCATCTTCACACGATTATCCCAAATACATCTCCATTATATCGTTTAGACTCAGCAGGACATTTTGTACAAGAGTGGGGTCACGAGGTGGCTTTAAAAGCTCTCGAGTATTTCTGTTTACCAGAGGATGAAGATTAAGAGTGCATATTCATATTTTAGGAATTTGTGGAACTTTTATGGGGGGGCTAGCTTTGTTAGCTAAGTCTGCCGGCCACACTGTCTCAGGCTGTGATGAAAACGTTTATCCACCTATGAGCACACAATTAGAGTCTGCGGGGATAAAGTTAGTACAGGGGTGGGATGAAAAACAAATCTCATTAAATCCAGATTTTTTTGTTGTTGGTAACGTTGTATCGCGTGGAAACATTTTAATGGAGGCAATTCTTCGTAAAAGACTGCCATATTTATCTGGCCCGCAATGGCTTTCAGAAAACATTTTAAATGATAAATGGGTGCTGGCCGTTGCTGGCACGCATGGCAAAACTACCGTGTCTTCGATGCTAGCATGGATTTTAGAATTTGGAGGGCTTGATCCCAGTTTTTTGGTCGGTGGAGTGCCCCAAAACTTCGATTTGTCCGCAAGGCTAACGGACTCCTCTTTTTTTATAGTAGAGGCAGACGAATACGATACGTCTTTTTTTGATAAAAGATCAAAGTTTTTACACTATAAGGCCAAAACGGTAGTTTTGAATAACCTCGAATTCGATCACGCTGATATTTTCAAAGATTTAGCTGCGATCGAAACGCAATTCCACCATTTTGTTAGAACTATCTCAGACGATGGGCTAATTATCCTAAATGAAGAAAGTAAGAGTCTGAAGCGAGTTCTGGGGAGAGGCTGTTGGACGCCTGTCGAATTCCTCAACAATAAGGAGAATGGATGGACATCTAAAGAAATTAGTTTAGGAAAGATAAGTTTATTTTTCGCTGACCAACCACAAGGTGAATTAAAGTTGATACAAAATGGAAAACATAACTATAGTAACGCATTGGCTGCGATTAGTGCCGCGAGACATGTTGGCATACCGGTCAATAGTAGCATTAAAGCATTGGAGGGGTTTAAAGGTGTAAAGCGCAGAATGGAGTTAATAGGTGAGCTTTCTGGCATAAAGGTTTTTCACGACTTTGCTCACCACCCAACAGCTATAAAGTGTACCTTGGAGGCATTGAGAATTTCGGTGGGGCAGTCACGAATAATTGTAGTTTTTGAGCCACGTTCAAACACTATGAGAATGGGGGTATTGAAAAACAAGCTTCTAAATAGTTTCAAGGATGCGGATAGAGTTTTTTGCTTTTCAAAGGGAGCTGAATGGGATGTTGAAAAAACCTTGAAAGAACTTGGACCTAAATTAAGCTGCTTCGGTAACATGAATAATTTAGTGGAGAATATTTCAGGTGAAATAAAGAGCGGAGATACTGTTCTCGTAATGAGCAACGGGAACTTTGGGGGGATCGCTAATACAATAATTGATGCTATATGAGAACCGTAATTTATGTTCATGGATTTAATAGCTCGCCTTTATCAAAAAAAGCCAACATAATTAAGAAAAAGATAGATGTTTTAAGTACGGCGATCAGTTTTTTTTGTCCTCAATTGCCGGAACTAGCGAGCTCGGCGATCGATCTGCTATCGCAATTAATCGAAGACGCCCCACCGGGGGATGTGTGTTTAATCGGCAGTTCTTTGGGAGGGTTCTACGCAACATGGTTGGCAGAACGTTATGGATGCAGGGCGGTTATTATTAATCCTGCGATAACTCCTCACGAAGACTTAAAAGACTACCTTGGCCCGCAAGAAAACATTTATACTCATCATTCATATTATTTCGCTGAGAAACATTTAAAAGGGCTAAAAAACTTTTATCTAAACAAATTAGAACGGCCACAACTTTTTTTTCTTATCCACGCTACGGGGGATGAATTGCTAGATTGGCGAATAGCTAAATCGCACTTTGCTGGCTCTCGGCAACTTATAGTTGAGGGGGGGAGCCACGGGTTCACTGAAATTGAGAAATTTTTAGATCCTGCTTTTAGTTTTTTAGAAATAGGGTAGTTTTGCGGAGAGTTTATAAACTTGCCATGAAGTTTTTTACTTTTTTTTCGAAATACAAACTGTCATTTAATGCGATTAAAGTTGCAATGATTGCTTCAATTCTAGCGCATATCAGTTTATTAGCATTTGATTTTAAAATTCCCAAAAAAGACAAGTTGACCCCGTTACCAAAGCTCGAGGTTGTTTTAGTTAACAACCAGTCTAGCGTTGCCCCATCAAAAGTTTATCTTTTATCACAGGTATCACTAAACGGTGGCGGGAATACAACAAGGGAGTTAAATTCGCAATCCAATTTGCCACATTTTGAACCCGTAACTCGAGAATCGTTAGAGTTTTCCTCGGCCCGAATAGAACAGCTAGAAAAAGCTGCAAAAAAATTGATAGATACTGTTGATGGATTAGCAAATACGGATGATATTAACCAAATACTACCGAAGAGTGTAGCTGGAAAAACGCTAGATAATACAATGTTAATTGACAAGCAATTTACTATAAAAAAACTCAGAACGAAGATCAGCAAAGATTGGAATGAGTATCAAAAAATGCCGAAAAGAGATTTTGTTGGAGCTCAAACAAAGAAAGTTGTGTATGCAGAATATGTTGATAAGTGGAGGGAAAAGATCGAGGAAATTGGGACTGTAAACTTTCCCAAGAGTCAGGACAATAAGGCAGTTTTAGGGAACCTCCTGGTTACAGTCTCGATTCGCTCCGACGGAAGTTTGGTCGATGTAAAACTTGAGCGTAGCTCAGGACAAACTGTCCTAGACAATGCGGTTACAAAAATAGTCAAACTATCTAGCCCTTTTGCTCCTTTTCCTATTGAAATGGAGCAGCAGACAGATATACTGTCGATAACGCGTAATTGGAGTTTTACCCGCAGTGATTTAATAGTCACGGATGATTTGTGATGAATAGTTACGGGGTGGTTGGAAACCCAATTTCGCACAGTTTATCTCCCAAGATTCATCGCATGTTCGCCATGGAAACTGGTGACGATTTGGTTTATGACGCTATTTTTTCGTCGATAGGTAAATTTCACGAAACGGTTTTAAATTTTCGGAAAAAGGGCGGGCTCGGGCTAAACATTACGGTTCCTTTTAAAGAGCAAGCTTATTTTCTCGCAGATGTTCATTCAAATAGAGCGTCAGTTGCGGGTGTAGCGAATTTAATACAATTCAACGACAATCAAATATTTGCAGACAATACCGACGGGGTTGGATTGATTAGAGATTTAAATGATAATCTTGGTGTAGCCCTTCACTCAAAAAGAATACTTTTGTTCGGAGCAGGAGGGGCCTCACGGGGAGTATTGGGACCTCTATTGCATTCAAGACCAAAAACACTGACTATAGCAAATAGAAGTAAGATAAAAGCAGAGGCTTTAGCAAAAAAAAATCAACGAGATCAGTGCGTGGTCAAGGGGGTCGCTTTAACAGAAATAGATGGTGATCAATATGATGTGGTAATAAATGCTACAGCTAGTAGCTTAGGCGGCGAAGAATTGCGTATTCCAGACGGTATTTTTAGTGGAGACTCGATAGCGTATGACATGATGTATGGTCCCAGCGCGCAAAAATTTTTAAGGAAGGCGGCAAAAAAAGGAGCCACTAAAACAGCAGACGGTCTTGGCATGTTGGTCGAACAAGCGGCTGAGTCTTTCTTGATTTGGCGCGGTGTCAGACCCAACGCGTTTGAAGTTATTAGGCACCTGAGGGAGGGTTAATTCTATGTTGGTTCATCCGGGTTTTGATCCAATATTTTTAAAACTTGGTCCTGTCGCGATTCACTGGTACGGCGTGATGTACCTGGTTGCCTTTGTTGCTGCTTTTTTATTAGGAAGATATCGAATGAAAAAGCAGCCATGGGTAACTTTAGAAACAAAAGAATTTGATGATATTTTGTTTTACGGCGTGCTTGGTGTAATTGTTGGAGGAAGGTTAGGCTATGTTCTTTTTTATAAACCGCTAGATTACATTAATAATCCTCTGCAAATATTTTACGTTTGGGAGGGAGGAATGTCCTTCCATGGTGGATTGATTGGGGTTCTGATTGCTGTCGCGATTTTTTGTTTTAACCGACATAAAAATTGGTTAACCCTAATGGATTTTATAGCGCCCTTGATCCCTACAGGGTTGGCTGCGGGTCGTTTGGGAAATTTTATCAACAGTGAGCTTTGGGGAAGAGCGACTGATCTTCCTGTTGGAATGGTTTTTCCGTTAGTTGATAACTTATCTAGGCATCCCTCTCAGTTATACGAATTTTTTCTCGAAGGTGTTGTGCTTTTTATAATAATTTGGTGGGCATCCTCTGTGCGTAGGCCTGTTGGGGTGATTTCAGCCTTATTTTTGATGGTTTATGGAATCCTAAGGTTTTTAGTTGAGTATGCTCGTGAACCGGACCAATATCTGGGTTTCTTGCTGATGGGTCTCACGATGGGCCAAATACTGTGCATTCCGATGATGATTACAGGACTAATAATGTTTTTTTGGGCATATCGCCGAAGATAGGGAGTTCGAAAAATCGAGAATCTAAGATAAAAAAGGATTGATTTTTTTACACATTTGCGTATCATCTCGACTCTTTTAGGCATTTTTATAGTCGCTTAGATTATGGTGTTCAATAGCAAATCGAACTTCTTGGGAGAGAATGATTGACTAACAGAAGGGCAAAGCCAAAATACAAGATTTGCCGCCAACTCGGTGAAAACCTTTGGGGGCGTGAAAAGTGTCCCACAATAAATAAGCCCTACGGACCTGGGCAGCATGGAAATAGGCCATCTAGGCCCTCTGTTTTCGGGGAGCAGCTTCGTGAAAAACAGAAGCTCAAGGGTTACTACGGCAACATTTCCGAATCTCAATTTCGGAGGACGTTTAAGGAGGCTTCGCGCCGTAAGGGCAACACTTCTGAGAACTTGATCCAATTACTAGAGTCCAGGCTTGATGCTATGGTCTATCGGTTAAATTTCGTTCCAACAGTTTTCGCAGCGAGACAATTGGTTAATCATAAGCATGTTACCGTTAACGGGCAGGTCGTCAATATTCCATCTTACAGGTGTAAGCCCGGAGACGAGATCGAAATTAGAGAAAGAAGTCGGAAGATGCCTTTAGTGCTTGAGGCAACGGAAAAGATGGAGCGGGATTTACCAGAATATTTATCGTCGGAGACAGGCAAGTTTAAGGGAGTATTTAAAAGAATTCCTCAGTACGATGAGGTTCCTTATCCCGTGCAGATGAACCCTAACATGGTGGTTGAATTTTACAGCCGTTAAAAAAAACTTCACTTTTTTGAAACCATTAACACCACTAAACTATTCTCAATGGCTGTAAATCGGAGATTTTTTTGATAAAACATTTTGGAATTGCCGTTATTTGAGAAAATGGATGAGAAAGACCGATTCGTTTTTTTAATCTTTAGCCCGTGCGAGTTTTGCCAACGTGTTTAATAATTATCTTTCCTAAACCAGTCGTGATCCATGGTAAATAAACATCATAAACGCCGCAACCGTGGCAAATTTACAGAGATTTACTGCTATTTTTTGAAAATCAACAGTTTTATGGGTCAATTTATTCAAGCTAAAGCTATGAATTGAGTTGTTATTTTTCATTTTTTTGTATATACCACAGGACACAACATGTTGTGCTTTTGTCGAAAACAATACTATATTATGAGTTTTTTTAGCAAGTCAAGCTTTTTAGAACTCAATTCTAGTCCCTAATTCTATAACTCTGTTTGCTGGGATTTTAAAAAATACAGTGGCACTTCCAGCGTTTCTATACAGGAGGGCAAAGAGTTGTTCTCGCCACAGTACCATGCCCTCACCCAACTTAGGTATTAACGTCTGCCTTGATAGAAAGAATGAGGTTGTCATCAATTCTAAGGAAATTGGTATTTTTTTGATCGCTCGAAGTGCCTCAGGTATGTTTGGATTATCTTTGAATCCGTAAGAAATGGAAACGCTGTAGAAAGCGGATCTAAGAACTTTTACTTTAATTCGGTCATCCTCCTTGGTGTGTGGAACGTCCTCATTTTTAACTGTTAATAAAATAACGTTCTCATGGATAATTTTATTGTGGTTTAGGTTGTGCAGGAGTGCATGCGGGATTCCTTGCTCTGAACCTGTTAGGAAAACTGCGGTACCCGGAACTCTCTTAGGAGGGTGTGCCGTGATACTTTCCAAAAAAGGCGTGAGCCCAATTGCTCCCGGAGCGAGACGCCGATTAAGTATTGAGCTGCCCCGCCGCCAAGTTGTAAAACATGTGAACAAGAGCAAGGCTATTGCTACAGGAAACCAACCCCCGTCTAAAAGTTTCACACTATTTGCGCTAAATAGTGAGAGGTCGATAAAGAGAAAAATGAAAACTAACGGGATGGCCACCCACCTGGACCATTTCCACAAGGTTGTAACCACAATAAAGACCAATATGGTATCTATAGTCATCATACCCGTTATTGCAACACCGTATGCGCCCGCGAGATTACTAGAGCTTCCAAAGCCTAATATCAAGCCAATGACTCCTGCGAGCAAAGCCCAATTAACCCAAGGCATATATATTTGTCCTATTTCACTTTCTGAAGTGTGCAGTATATTTAATCTGGGACAATAGCCTAGCTGAATGGCCTGCCGAGTCAAAGAGAATGTCCCGGAAATCACAGCTTGGGATGCTATTACGGTTGACAGCGTGGCAAGAGCAATAACTGGGTACAAAGCCCACTGGGGTACCATGCTATAAAACGGATGATACACCGCTTCGTGGTTAGATAGGATCAGGGCGCCTTGACCAAAGTAATTAAGAAGAAGAGCAGGGAGAACCCAACAACTCCAAGCAATTCGAATGGGTTTGGTACCGAAGTGCCCCATGTCAGTATAGATTCCCTCCGTTCCGGTTATGGCCAAAACTACAGCACCCAGGGCGATAAAACCTAAATATTTATTGTTGATAAAAAAGTGCATCGCATATGTGGGATCCATAGCCTTTAATACTTGAGGGTATTCACAAAGGTTAAGAATACCCAATGCTCCTAGTACGCCAAACCATAAGACAGTTATAGGTCCAAAAAGAGCGCCTACTTTTGCAGTGCCTTTTCGTTGAATAGCGAATAGCCCTATAACCACAATTAGTGTCAAAGGTATTACAAAGGGTTCCAGTCGAGGCGCAGCTACTTGCAACCCCTCTACCGCAGATAGGACCGATATGGCCGGAGTAATTACCCCGTCACCGTAAAAAAGCGCAGCCCCAAACAGCCCTAATACCATGAGCAGCCATCTTTTTTTGCTGCCGCGCTTTGTAGCTCTAAGGACCAATGCCAGTAACGCCATCATACCCCCTTCACCCCTGTTATTTGCAGTCAGCATGAAGACTACATATTTTAAAGTAACTATTACCAATAATCCCCAGACTATTAGCGAGAGTACCCCTAGCACATTATCTGGATTCGGTGTTATCCCATAGCGTTCAGAGAAGGCTTCCCTCATGGTATAAAGAGGGCTTGTGCCAATATCACCAAAAACGACGCCAATTGCAGCAATCGTCATGGTCAGGGAGCTGGGTTTCATTTCTATTTTTTTGCTCTTCATGGTTTGATGGCCGACCAGCGGGTGCTAATTCCTCAAAGTTTCAAAGATGTTTTTACTTGTAGCGCCCATGTCCGAATTACTTTAATTTAGAATACCTAATTTTAATATTATTTTAACTGG